>CANBWK010000058.1 GCA_947373105.1 Comamonadaceae bacterium
AAACAAAAAAGCCGTCTTGCGACGGCTTTTTGCTTTTCTTTGCTGGCAGCGCACCCGTTTCAAACGGCGGCCAATCTTGTGTGAACAGGAGCGGCCGGGCTGATGATCAAATGATCAGGCGAGCGCCAAGGTTTTGACCTTGGTCGACAGGCGGCTCTTATCGCGAGCTGCCTTGTTTTTGTGGAAGATGCCTTTGTCGGCGATCGTGTCCACAACGGCTTGCATTTTGGCAAACAGTTCAGTAGCTTTGGTTTTGTCGCCCGCCAGAACAGCCTTTTCAACGTTCTTGACCGCAGTGCGGTATTTCGAACGCAACGAAGTGTTGGCGGCGTTGATTTTGACGTCCTGACGGACGCGTTTACGGCCCGACGCAAGGCGCGGGTTCTTTTTCTTCGGTTTTCCAGATGCCATTGTATGTATTCCTAGTGTCTGAGGATGTTGTCAGCAAAGCCGACGATTGTAACAGGATTCAAGTGCTGTATCCAAGCCCTAAAGGAAGGATGCTCAGACTTTGTGGCTGCCGCTACACTCGTAACCGTGAGCCTCTTTAAATCTGCCTCTACCGTTTCGTTGTTGACTTTGGCTTCTCGCGTGACCGGTTTGGTGCGCGAGCTGCTGATCGCATCCTTGTTCGGTGCCAGTGCTTTGACCGACGCCTTCAATGTGGCGTTTCGTATTCCCAATTTGTTTCGTCGCCTGTTTGCCGAAGGGGCGTTCAGTCAGGCCTTCGTACCGGTTCTGGCGGCCAGCAAAGCGCAGCAGGGTGAACAAGCCACCCGGCAGGTGATTGACCATGTGGCGACGGTGTTGGCTTGGGTCTTGGTGGTGGTTAGCGTGTTGGGCGTCCTGCTGGCACCTTGGTTGGTCTGGGCCATGGCCAGTGGATTGCAGCAAGACCCGCGTGGCTATGATGCTGCCGTTCAAATGACGCGTTGGATGTTTCCCTACATTGGCTTCATGTCGATGGTGGCTTTGTCGGCCGGTATTTTGAACACTTGGAAGCGCTTTGCCGTTCCCGCAGCCACGCCGGTGCTGTTGAATGTGTGCATGATTGGCGCTGCATGGTTGGGCGCACCTTGGCTGCAAACGCGGGGCGTGGAACCCGTATTTGCTTTGCCTGCAGGTGTCATTTTGGGTGGGGTTCTGCAGTTGACTTTGCAAATCCCGTCGCTGCACCGCTTAGGACTGTTGCCCTCAATCGGATTGACCTGGCGCCGCCTGCGGGCTGCATGGGTAGACCCTGCTACACGTCAAATTGCCAAACTGATGGGGCCGGCTTTGTTTGGTGTGGGTGTGGCGCAAATTTCCTTGCTCATCAATACCCAGATCGCATCGCACCTGACGCCGGGCAGCGTCAGCTGGTTGACCTATGCCGACCGTTTGATGGAGTTCCCGACGGCGATATTGGGCGTGGCCCTGGGTGTGGTGTTGATGCCGCAGCTGGCTGCAGCGAGCGCCACAGGGGACACGGCGCGTTATTCGGGCATGCTCGATTGGGGCTTGCGCTTGGTGTTGCTGTTTACTTTGCCGTGTGCGGTGGCATTGCTCTTATTTTCGCAGCCCTTGGTGGCTGTGCTTTACCACTACGGGGCCTTTACAGACCGTGATGTACAGCAAACCACATTGGCTTTGATGGGCTACGGCTGCGGCCTGCTGGGGTTGGTGGCCATCAAAGTGTTGGCGCCGGGTTTTTATGCCAACCAAGACATCAAAACCCCGGTCCGCATCGCGATGGTGGTGTTGTGCCTGACGCAGTTGCTGAACTTTTTGTTTGTGCCTTGGCTCGCGCATGCCGGCTTGGCCTTGTCGATTGGCTTGGGGGCCATGGTCAATGCCCTGTGGCTGTTGATCGGCTTGCGTCAGCGTGGCACTTACCGACCCGAACCGGGTTGGGGCAAGTTCTCGCTCCAGGTGGGGCTGGGGTGCTCATTGCTGGCAGGCTTTTTGTATTGGGCCAACCAAGTGCTGCCTTGGGTGGCTTTGCGCAGTCAAAGCGGTTTGAGGATCGGCTATTTGGCCATGGTCATGCTTGGCGCTGCATTGATTTACTTGGGTACCCTGAGGGTTACGGGACTGCAGTGGCGGCAGTTTTTGAAGCGATGAAGTGCCGCGTATGAATTTTCAATACCATCCCACAACGCCTTTGGCTTATTTTGAAAGCCTTGTCCAAAGTGACTCGGATTTTCCCTTGTTGGAGGCCGCGGCCAGCCTGGGTCAGGATGAAGAAGCTGGTTTGGATGTGCAGCAAATTCTGGCCGATGTGGACCGTTTGTTGGCCCGTTTACAAAGGCGTATTCCTGATGGTGCGGATGGCTTGAGTTGTTTGGCCATGTTGACGCAATTCTTTTACGGTGATTTGGGCTTCGGTGGCAATACCAACAACTATTACGCCCCCGAAAACAGCTACTTGTCAGAAGTCTTGAGGACCCGCAAAGGCATTCCGATTTCGCTGGCCGTTATTTGGCTGGAGTTGGCCCGTGGCCTGGGTTTAGAGGCGCAAGGTGTTTCCTTTCCTGGGCATTTTCTGGTCAAAGTGACCCTTGACGAGGGGCTGGTGGTGCTCGACCCCTTGAATGGAGAGTCGTTGGGCCTGGACACTTTGGCTGAAAGATTGGCCCCTTTTCGCCGTTTTGATTCGGTGCTGGAAGACGGAGATGCGCCCTTGGGTTTGCACTTGCAGGCATGCCCCCCGCGTGACTTGCTGGCTCGCATGCTGCACAACTTGAAAGAAATTTTCAGCAGCCAAGATGACGACTTGCGTCTGATCGCTGTCATGGACCGTTTGGTGATTTTGCTGCCTGAGGCCTGGCCGGAGTGGCGGGACCGGGGGTTGCAGCACGCCAAAATGGGCCAAACAGACAAAGCGATTGAGGACCTGTCTCGTTACCTGGCAAACGAAAAGAAGGCCATTGACGTGGGCTATCTGTCAGACCGTTTGGCGGAGCTGAAGGAGCGCTGAGCGTCCTTGCAGTTATTACGCCACAAGCACCTGTTCGCCAGCCCCTTGTGGCGCAATCGTGCCAATCGTGTAAACCTTCTCGCCAGCCGCTTCCAACGTGGCCGCGCAAGCAGCCGCATCTGCGGCATCTACCACCACAACCATGCCGATGCCGTTGTTGAAGGTGCGGTTCATCTCCATGTCGTCAATTCCGGCGGTGTTTTGCAACCAAGCAAATAGCTCACTTTGAGGCCAGCTGCCTTTTTGCAGGTGAGCGGCCAGGCCTTCGGGCAATACGCGGGGTATGTTTTCGAGCAGACCACCACCGGTGATGTGGGCCAGCGCCTTGATGCCAGAAGACGACCCCGGAGTGGTGGGGTACTTTGCCAGCGCGGCCAGCACGTTCAGAACGTAAAGGCGGGTGGGCTCCATCAGGGCTTGTTTGAAGGGTTTGCCATCCAGTGTGTCGGGCGCATTTCTGCCAGCGCGCTCAATGCATTTGCGCACCAGGCTGAATCCGTTGGAATGAACGCCAGACGAGGCCAAACCCAAGACCACGTCACCGGACTTGACGTTTTGACCGGTGAGAATTTTGGATTTTTCAACAGCACCGACCGCAAATCCGGCAAGGTCATATTCGCCTGAGGGGTACATGCCAGGCATTTCAGCCGTTTCGCCGCCGATCAGGGCGCAGCCAGACAGTTCGCAACCTCTGGCAATGCCGCCCACGACTGCAGCTGCGGTGTCCACGTCCAGCTTGCCGCAGGCAAAATAGTCGAGAAAGAAAAGAGGCTCTGCGCCTTGCACCAGCACGTCGTTGACGCTCATGGCCACCAAGTCGATGCCTACCGTGTCGTGCATGTTCCATTCAAACGCCAGTTTGAGCTTGGTGCCTACGCCGTCGGTGCCGCTGACCAAGACGGGTTCTTTGTAGCGCTTGGGCACTTCAAACAGGGCGCCAAAACCGCCGATACCGGCCAGTACGCCTTCGCGCATGGTCTTTTTAGCCAAGGGTTTGATGCGCTCAACTAAAGCATCGCCGGCAACAATGTCAACGCCGGCGTCTTTGTAGGAAAGGGGTTTTTGGCTCATGGAGAAGGCCCCAATGGGGCGAACAGATTTAAATTAAGGGGCCCCGCGTCAAGCGGGCAGACTAAAATGAAGTGCTGATTTTAAGGGTTCCCCCTGATCGGTGGTTTTTCAATCAATTCCGAAAGGATGAAATGGCTTTGCGCCTGCCCTTAACTTTGACTCCCCAACGCGTGGCCGCATGGGCTGCTGTGGCCTTGGCCGTGGCCTTGGTGGTGTGGCTGCTTGCACCTGTTTTAGCGCCCTTTGTGGTGGCTGCGATTTTTGCGTATGCATTGCAACCGCTGGTTCTAAAACTCCAAAAGCAATGGGGCCCGAGGGTACCTAAAGTTGTGTCCGTGGTGCTGGTGGAATTATTGGCCCTGTTGTCCCTGTTGGGTGTGGCCCTCCTCTTAGTGCCTATATTGGCGCGTGAATTGCCGCTGATCCAGCAGCAATTGCCCGCATTGATTGATCGTTTGCAAAACACACTCAATCCTTGGTTGACCCAGATGGGCTTGAACCTGTCGTTGGACATGGGGAGCCTGAAAGTGCAAGTTGTCAAATACCTCAGTGCCAATCGCGAGGATCTGCTCGACTCGGCGCTGTCCTCACTCAAATTGGGTGGCAGTGTGGCCATGGCCGTGATCGGCAATGCCATCTTGATTCCCGTGGCCCTGTTTTATTTGTTGAGCGACTGGGATCGTTTGGTGGCTTCGGTTGTGCAATTGATCCCTCCCGCTGTGCGTCCCCGTTTTGACGCCTTCATGCAAGAGTGTGATGAGGTTTTGGGCCAGTACCTGCGAGGTCAATTGTTGGTGATGCTGGCTTTGGCCGTTTATTACGCCATCGCCCTGACTTTGTTCGGTTTGGAGTTGGCATTGCCTATTGGCGTGTTCACCGGTCTGGCGATTTTTGTTCCTTACCTGGGATTTGGCCTGGGCTTGATGCTGGCCTTGCTTGCAGGTTTATTGCAATTTGTTTCGGTTAAAGCGCTGGTCATGGTCGGTGTCGTTTTTGGCATGGGTCAATTGATCGAGAGTTTCTTCTTGACGCCGCGGTTGGTGGGCGAGCGCATAGGTTTGCACCCCTTGGCTGTGATTTTTGCCTTGTTGGCGTTTGGGCAGTTATTGGGTTTTGTGGGGGTATTGATCACATTGCCTGCCAGTGCCGTGTTGCTGGTGGCACTGCGCCGCCTGCGTGAAGGCTATTTGCAAAGCGATCTGTATAAACCGACAAGCCATAACGTCTCGACGCAAGGGACCGACTCCGCATGAAGCAATTGGCTTTGGACATTGGGTTGGCAACAGTGCCTACATTGGCCAGTTTTTTTGCCGGCCCCAATGAGGCAGCCCTCAGTCATTTGAGCCTGTGGTCAACCAGCACCATCCGATCACCTGTGCCCACTTATTTGTGGGGCGAGAGTGGTTGCGGCAAGACCCATTTACTCTCAGCAGTTAATGAGGCTTTGCGTGAGCAGGGCCTTCAAGTGGGTTGTCTGGACGCCAACATGCACAACCCGCCCTCGTTTGAAGAAGCTTGGTCGGCGGTGTTGATGGACGATGTGCACCTGTACAACCTCGAGCAACAACACGCAGCATTCAACTGGTTTGTGAATGCGCTGACGCCTGCAACAGGATCGCCTCGCTGGGTTTTGGCAGCAGGGGCTTTGCCTCCTGCCGATTTGAAATTGCGTGATGACTTGCGCACCCGCCTGGGTTGGGGTCATGTGTATGCCTTGCAGGTTTTGAGTGAGTCCGAACGCCGTTCTGTTTTGCGACAAGAGGCCGATGCAAGAGGTGTTTTTTTGAGCGACGAAGTTATGGCCTTCATGCTGAGCCGGTTTTCCCGCGACCTTGGCAGTCTCATGCAGTTGCTCGATAACCTGGACCATTACGCCTTGCAAACCCAGCGAGCGATCACCATACCTCTGATTAAATTGATGCTGGAGAGTGAATGAAACTGGCCCTGTTTGACCTGGACCACACCTTGTTGCCGATCGATTCGGACTATTCCTGGGGCGTATACACCACCGACATCGGTTGGACTGACAACGACCATTTCAGGCGCCGTAATGACGAGTTTTATGCCCATTACCAAGCTGGAACCCTCGATATCCATGACTATGTTCGTTTTTCGACCGAAGCCACACGTTTGAGGGGGCCGCAGGTGGCAGCGCAGGCGCATGCCGATTTCATGGCCACCCGCGTAGTGCCGCAAATTACTCCGCAAGCGCTCGATTTGATCCGCTGCCATCAGGGTGATCAGGTCATCATCGTGACCGCCACCAATGAATTCATCACCCGTCCGATTGCCACCGCGCTGGGCGTGTCGGAGTTGATTGCTCTTGAACTCGAGCGTGATACTTTGGGCTGGATCACCGGAGAGATCAAAGGCACGCCTTCTTTTCGTGAAGGCAAAGTCACACGTGTTAATCATTGGTTGGCCGAGCGCCACCTGGCCTGGGATGACGTGGAGGTGACGTTTTATTCCGATTCGATCAATGACCTGGCTTTGCTTGAAAAAGCCACACATCCGGTGGCCACCAACCCCGACCCCCGATTGCGCACTTTGGCTACTGAACGTGGTTGGCGCATACTCGACCTCTTCTCATGATAAAAAAATTCATTTCAAAGCTGTTGGGTAAAACCGCAGACACCCCCGGCAAACCCAGTTTTGGCAAGCGCGTCGAGGTGGGCCCCAAGCTTCACGGCATTGACCCTGAGCGGGTTGACGAACGTGCGATCCATGTGGTGAGAACCTTGCAGCAAGCTGGCTTTGAGGCGTATGTGGTCGGCGGCGCGGTGCGTGACCTGCTGGTGGGCCTACGCCCCAAAGATTTTGATGTGGCCACGGATGCCACGCCCGAGCAGGTCAAAGGCCTTTTTCGTCGCGCCTTCATCATCGGACGTCGGTTTCGCATCGTGCATGTGGTGTATGGCCGTGGCCGTGAACATGAAGTGATCGAGGTCTCGACCTTCCGTGCCTATCTGGACAACAGCGCAGCCGAGCAAGTCAAAGGCAATGAGCGCACCAGCAAGAGTGAATTGGCTGGCATGAAACACGCGGTTGATTCCACAGGCCGTGTACTGCGTGACAACGTCTGGGGTCCGCAAGACGAAGACGCCACGCGCCGCGACTTCACCGTCAACGCCATGTACTACGACCCCGAATCACAAATCGTAGTCGACTACCACGGCGGCATGCAGGACGTGAAGAAACGCGTGTTGCGCATGATCGGAGACCCTGCCACCCGTTACCGCGAAGACCCGGTGCGCATCATCCGGGCCATTCGCTTTGCGGCCAAACTCAGCCCCTTGGGTTTCAAGTTGGAAACCAAGACCGCCAAGCCTTTGGTGGCTTGCAAAGGCTTGTTGGCCGATGTGCCGCAAAGCCGTTTGTTTGATGAGATGCTCAAGTTGTTGCAAACCGGCCATGCCTTGGCCTCGATCGAACAATTGATTGGTTTGGGTTTGCAAAAAGGGATTTACCCTTTGCTCGATGTGGTGGTGGAGCGGGCCCAGTCGCCTTTCGTGAATGCGGCTTTGGCCGACACCGACCGCCGCGTCGGCGAGGGCAAACCTGTAGCGCCGAGTTTCTTGCTGGCCTGTGTGTTGTGGGCCGATGTGCGGGAAGGTTGGGAAAAACGGCTGGCACGTCGCGAGCATTCGTTTCCGGCGCTGCAAGATGCAATAGATGAAGTCTTCAATGCCCGCATTGGCGATGTGTCGGGTCGTGGCAAATTGGCCGCAGACATGCGCGAGATCTGGATGATGCAACCGCGCTTTGAGAAACGTGTCGGCAGCACCCCGTTTGGCTTGGTCGAGCAAGCCCGGTTCCGCGCCGCGTTTGACTTTTTACGTTTGCGTGCCGATGTGGCTGAAGTGGACTTGACACTGGCCGATTGGTGGCAAGAGTTCAGCATGGCCGATGACGCCACGCGCGAAGATTTGGTGCAACAAGCCAAGGCCGAGCGGCCGAAACCCGTGGCACGCCGTGCGCCCAGGCCAGAGGGTGAAGTAGCGTCAAAGCCCAGAGCGCCCGCACGCAGAACCACTGATGCAGCGCAAGAGAACGACCCAGAACATCACCAAGAACGGTCGCAAGAGGGGGGGCAAGAAGGCGGCCAACAAGGCGGCCAACAAGGCGGTCAAGAGCTGGGGCCTTCGGACGCGGCAAAAAAACGCCGTCGCCGTCGCCGCAAACCCGGTGGCGCTGAGAGCAGCTCGCCTGCGGGACAAGACTGAGCCCAAGGTCAAGAATGCGGCAGTCCGTGACCGCCTGCGTCGCCGTGGGTGCCAACTTGGGCGATGCACGACAAACTGTGCTGCAGTCTCTGAATGACATCGGCCGCATCGCTGGCTGCACCGTCATGGCCACTTCCCGTCTTTACCGCACGGCGCCTTGGCAAGCTCAAGGTCCGGACTTTGTGAATGCGGTGGTTCGCATCGAAACAAACTTGACTGCACCTGAGCTGCTCCAAGCCTTGCAGGCGATGGAACTGGCGGCTGGCCGTGAGCGCCCCTATCTGAATGCCCCGCGCACACTTGATTTGGATATTTTGCTTTACGGGGACAGTCGCATCGACAGCCCTGCGCTGACTGTGCCGCACCCACGCATGATGGCGCGTGCATTCGTGCTTTACCCCTTGGCCGATGTGTTGCCCGATTTTGTGCAGCGGGAAGATCTGTTGCGCGTGCAGGATCAGGCCGTCGACAGGTTGGACTGAGGGCCTCAGTTGGGTGAGTCTTGGCTGGCGACGGGGAACGTCACCACATGGTCCATCTGGATTTTGATGCCAATCCATTCGCCGATGTGGTGGTCGTGATGGCTGGGCACATGGGCCATCAGCAGTTCGCCGCTGGCCAGGCGCAGTGAATACAAAAACTCAGAACCGCGAAACAACTTGCGCACAATTTGCGCCTTCACCTGGGCTTCATCGTCATGCACGATATCGTCTGCGCGCAGCAATACGTCGCAGTGTCCATTGGGGTAGGCGCTGGGCAAGGTGCATTCAGAAATATCCGTTAACTCACCCAAAGCGGTTTTCACCACCCAGCTGCTTTCATCTCGGGAAAGCGTCGCGCTGGTGAACACACCGTGGCCGATGAACTCTGCCACAAATCGGGTTTCGGGGCGGTGGTACAAGGTGTAGGCATCGGCCCATTGATGCAGGCGGCCTTCAGACATGACGCCAATCACATCGCCAACGGCAAACGCTTCCATCTGATCGTGGGTCACAAACAAGGCGGTGGTTTGTGCGGCCTTCAAAATAGCCCGGACATCCTGCGCCAAACGTTCTCGCAATTCAATATCGAGGTTGGAAAAAGGCTCATCCAACAACAGCAATTGCGGCCGCGGTGCCAGTGCCCGCGCCAAGGCCACGCGTTGCTGCTGCCCACCTGACAATTCGTGCGGAAAATTGCGCGCGTTGGCCGACAAGGCCACCCAATCCAGGACTTCTTCTACCCGCGCTTTTTTTTCGGCCTTGGGCAGATGCCTCAAACCAAATCCAATGTTGTCTTGCACATTCAAATGCGGAAAGAGGGCATAGTCTTGGAACACCATGCCCATGCGGCGCGCTTCCGGTGGCACCTGCGTGTGCAAGCTGCTGATGACCTGTTGGGCCAATTGGATTTCGCCTCCGCTCACCGGCTCTAAGCCTGCAATTGCGCGCAGCAGCGTGGTCTTGCCGCAACCAGACGGTCCGATCAATACCCCCATCTCACCGGCTTGCAAGTTCAAGCTGACCTGTTTGACCGCAGCTTCGACGCGGCCAGGGTAGTGCACTTGTAATTGTTCAACATTCAAAAACATGGCTCAATTGTAGGGCTGACGCATTCCCTACAATGGCACATGATGTGCTTGTTTCGACCTCTTTCCCGTCTTTCCCTCTGGATTGTCACCTTGTTGTTGGCGATGCCTGTCCTCACCGTTTTGCTGTCTTGGCTGCAATGGAATGGGGTTTCCGCGCAGATTTTGGGGGAGTTGAGTCAAAGCGTTTTACCTGACTATGTCCGCACTTCGGTGCTGCTCTGCGCTGGCGTCAGCTTGGGGGTAATCAGCATGGGTGTTGTGTCGGCGGCCTTGGTGGCCTTGTTTGAGTTTCCGCTTCGGCGCACTCTGGAGTGGGCCTTGCTGCTGCCCTTGGCCATGCCTGCCTATGTGGTGGCATATGCCTACACCGACTTTTTGCAGTACAGCGGCCTGGCACAAAACACCTTGCGTGACTGGACTGGCCTAGAGGGTCGATTGTTGCCCGAGGTGCGCAGCGTTTGGGGTGCCATGTGCGTGTTCAGTTTGGTGTTGTACCCCTATGTGTATTTGCTGGTTCGGGCGGCCATGGCCGAACGGGCCCATCATTTAATGGAGGCGGCCCGCTTGCTGGGCGCGCCGCTGCAGCGTCGAATTTTGTCGGTGGCCCTTCCACTGGCTCGTCCTGCGATTGCGGCAGGTACCGCCTTGGCATTGATGGAGACCTTGGCTGATTTCGGTGTTGCCAGTTATTTCGGCGTTCAAACTTTCACAGCGGGTATTTACAAAGCATGGTTGGTGATGGACAACCGGATCGCTGCCGCCCAGCTGGCAACCGGGTTGTTGCTGGCCGTGACGGTGCTGCTGAGTTTGGAGCAACGCGCCCAGTCGCGTTTGCGTTTTGCCGCTGGGCACAGTGATGCGCAAAGCGCCGAGGCACGCGCCCATGTCCTCAAGGGCTGGCCCGCGCTGTTGGCGTTTGGGCTGTGTTTTGTGCCGGTGCTTTTGGGTTTTGTTCTTCCGGTGCTGCTGATGTGCCGTGCCTTGTTGGAGAGCATGCAAAGCATGCCCGTACCCTGGATTCGCTTTATGCACTGGTCGCTCAACAGCATCCTGCTGGGCAGCGTAACTGCGTTGCTGGCGGTGGGCTTGGCGCTGTGGCTGACGTCGCAAGCTCGTTTCAGCGGTACCGCGCTGACGCGTGGCTTGTTACGCACAGTGGGTTTGGGTTACGCCGTACCTGGTGCTGTGATCGTGGTGGGCTTGTTGCTGCCATTGGGCTGGTTGCAATCGTCGTGGCCGCAAAGCGGGGCAGGGAATTGGCTCACGGCCACGGTGTTGGGTTTGGTCTGGGCGTACTTGGTGCGCTTTGTGGCGGTGGCGATTCAATCGGTGGGCAGTGGGTATGCCCGTATTCCTTCCACGCTGGATGAAAGTGCGCGCTTGCTGGGGGTGTCCGGCTGGCGCTTGGTCACCACCGTTCACGTCCCTTTGTTGCGCAAACCGGTCGCTGTGGCCCTGCTGCTGGTGCTGGTCGACGTGATGAAAGAGCTGCCCGCCACCTTGGTGTTACGACCTTTCAATACCGACACCTTGGCGGTCATGGCCTACCAGCTTGCCCGCGACGAGCGCTTGGGCGAGGCGGCCCTGCCATCTTTGGCCTTGGTGGTGGCCGGTCTATTGCCAGTGATCTTGCTCAGTCGAACGCTGGGCCGTGAGAAATAAGCCTTTATTTTTCTAGATACGAATGCGAATAATTCGCATTTGATATAAAATTCAACTCACATTCATTTGGGAGTTGTTTATGCGTCAATGGGGTTGGGTCATTTTTTGGGGTTTGATGAGCAGCTCGGCCATGGCCGAGGTGGGCGTGTTGAATTTGTATTCGGCACGTCACTACCCCACCGACGAGGCGCTGTACAGCGACTTCAGCAAAGCCACTGGCATCAAGATCAATCGCGTGGACTCGGACGATGCCGGCATCTTGGCACGACTGAAATCTGAGGGCAGTGCGTCCCCCGCCGATGTGATCTTGCTGGTCGATGCAGCACGTTTGTGGAAGGGCGAAGTCGAAGGCCTGTTCATGCCGGTGCAGTCCAAAATTTTGGAGTCGGCAGTTCCAGCCCAACTGCGGGCCAAGCCAACAGAAACGGGTGGCACCGCCTGGTTTGGCTTGTCCACACGTGCCCGTGTGGTGGTGTACGACAAGCTCAAGGTGGCGCGCCAAGAAGTTGACACCTACGAGAAGCTGGCAGAACCGCAGAACAAGGGGCGTTTGTGTATCCGCTCCGGTTCACACCCCTACAACCTGAGCTTGTTTGGTGCCATGACCGAGCATCTGGGGCCCGTCAAAACCGAGTTGTGGCTCAAAGGCTTGGTGGACAACATGGCCCGTTCGCCCAAAGGTGGAGACACCGACCAGATCAAGGCCGTGGCCAGTGGCGAGTGTGCCGTGGCGGTCACCAATACCTATTACCTGGCGCGCTTGATGCGCTCAAGCAATTCCGCCGAAAAAGCGATGGCCGAGCGGGTCGGCGTGGTCTTTCCCAATCAATCGAGTTGGGGCACGCACATCAATGTCGCCGGCGGCGCGGTGGCCCGATACAGCAAAAACACTGACAGCGCGCTGAAATTTCTGGAGTACTTGGTGAGTCCCGAAGCACAAAACCACTTTGCCAACGGCAACAACGAATGGCCGGTGGTTCAGGGCTTGAAGCTGGACAACCCTGCACTGAAAGCCATGACCGGTGGCAGCTTCAAAAGTGAGCTGATTCCGATCAGCGCGGTGGGTATGAACCAGATCAAAGTGCAGCAAATGATGGACCGCGTGGGCTTCAAGTAAGGCGTGGTCTTGTCAAATGCTGCAAGCTTTCAAGAACGGATCAGGTGGTCAAAGGCGCTGAGCGCCGCCTTGGCGCCGTCCCCCGCAGCGATCACGATCTGTTTGAACGGCACGGTGGTGCAGTCACCCGCGGCAAACACACCCGGCACATTGGTGTGGCCTTTGGCGTCCACCACGATCTCGCCAAACTTGGAGAGTTCAACCGTGCCCTTCAAGAACTCGGTGTTGGGTATCAAGCCGATTTGCACGAACACGCCGGCCAATTCCACATGGTGCTCGGCGTTGGTGGCGCGGTCTTTGTAACGCACGCCGTTGACCTTGCTGCCGTCACCTGTGATCTCAGTGGTCTGGGCATTCGTGTGCACCGTGACGTTGGGCAGGCTGTGCAGTTTGTTCACCAGCACGGCGTCGGCCTTGAGCTGCTCGGCAAATTCGATCACCGTGACGTGTTGCACGATACCGGCCAGGTCGATCGCGGCTTCGATGCCGGAGTTACCTCCACCGATGACCGCCGTGCGCTTGCCCTTGAACAGCGGGCCGTCACAGTGAGGGCAGTACGCCACGCCTTTGTTTTTGTACGCTTGCTCGCCGGGCACGTTCACATTGCGCCAGCGCGCGCCTGTGGACAAGATCACCGTCTTGGCCTGCAGTGTGCCGCCGTTTTCCATGTGCACCTGCACCAAGCCACCCACCTCGGAGGCTGGCACGATCTTGTCAGCGCGTTGCAGGTTCATGATGTCCACGCCGTATTGGCGCACCTGCGCTTCGAGGGCGACGGCGAACTTGGGGCCGTCGGTCTCGAGCACCGAGATGTAGTTTTCAATCGCCATGGTGTCGTTGGTCTGGCCGCCAAAGCGCTCAGCCGCCACGCCCACGCGAATGCCTTTGCGGGCCGCGTACACGGCGGCCGCTGCACCTGCGGGACCACCGCCGACGATCAACACTTCATAAGGGGCTTTGGCATTGAGCTTGGCGGCGTCGCGAGTGACAGCGCCCGTGTCGAGCTTGGCCACGATTTCTTCCACGCTCATGCGGCCCGAGCCAAACACCTGGCCGTTCAAGAACACCATGGGCACTGCCATGATCTGGCGCTCTTCGACTTCCTTTTGGAACGCGCCGCCTTCAATGATCACGGTTTTGACCTTGGAATTGAAGATGGCCATGAGCGACAGTGCCTGCACCACGTCCGGGCAGTTGTGGCAGGACAGCGACATGTAGACCTCGAAGCTGAAGTCCCCTTCGAGCGCTTTGATGCTTTCAATAACTTCGGCCTCAACCTTGGGCGGGTGGCCACCTGTCCACAGCAGCGCCAGCACCAGCGAGGTGAACTCGTGGCCCAGGGGCAAGCCTGCAAAGCGCACGCCCTGCGTTTCACCTTCGCGGACCACTTCGAATGAAGGCTTGCGCACATCCTTGCCCGAGGTGTCAAGAGTGACTTTGTCCGACAGGCCGACGATGGTCTCCAGCAGGCTCTTCATGTCGGTGCCGGTTTCGCTGTCGTCGAGCGATGCGATCAGCCGGATCGGCTGGCGCAGCAAGGCCAGGTATTGCTGCAATTGGGCTTTGAGGGTGTCGTCGAGCATGGTTTTCTTTGGTTTCAGGCTGCAAAAATCCCAGACACCCGCTTGTGACGGGGCCTCGGACATAAAAGGTAGGGGCAATCGTTTTGAAGATGCCCTGCAGAGCAGGGCATCGGGCGCAAGATTTAGATCTTGCCGACCAGGTCGATGGATGGCGCCAGCGACTTGGCGCCTTCTTTCCACTTGGCGGGGCACACCTGGCCGGGGTGGGCGGCGGTGTACTGGGCCGCGGTCAGCTTGCGCAGGGTTTCGGACACGTCACGGGCGATTTCGTTGGAATGAATTTCCACGGTCTTGATGGTCAACTCAGGGTTGATGATGAAGGTGCCGCGCAATGCCAGGCCTTCTTCTTCGATGTGCACGCCAAAAGCGCGCGTCAGAGCATGTGTCGGGTCGCCCATCAATGGGAACTTGGCTTTTCCCACAGCAGGCGAAGTCTCGTGCCAAACCTTGTGAGAAAAGTGCGTGTCAGTGGTCACGATGTAGACTTCTGCACCGGCTTTTTGGAAGGCTGCATAGTTGTCAGCCGCGTCTTCGATTTCTGTAGGGCAGTTGAAGGTGAAAGCGGCGGGCATGAAAATCAGCACATTCCACTTGCCCTTTAGGCTTTGCTCGGTGACGTCGATGAACTTGCCATTGTGAAAAGCGGTGGCTTTGAAAGGCAGGACTTGGGTATTGATCAGGGACATGGAGAAACCTTATTTTGATTTATAAAAACTATCGAAATAAAAATTCGATAGCTTTATATTATCATTAACTAGGGTTTGTACTTATCAATCCTTTCAATCACGCTCATAGGGAAAACCCTTTCCCGTTGAGGGCTCTGGGTGTTACTTGACAGGGTCAGCGACGGGTAAAGCCGATGGCCGCCGCAAGCCAAGCCAAAATCCAGGCCCCCCCGCCCCAGGGTACCAAGGCGCGCAAGGCCTCAACACCCAGCAATTGCCGGGCATAGATGTTGAAACTGAAAAAGACCATTCCCACCAGCAAAAGCCCTCCAGCAGCCCATAACCACGGACAAGAGCGCCGTTTGTAAATTGCCAGCCCCACCACCATCAGTCCCAACGCGTGGAACTGCTGCTGGTTCAGAGCCGTTTGAACCATGACGGGCACGCCTTGAGTGAAGGCGGGTAAATGCGCAAATGCGGCGCTAAAAACCACGCTCAAACCCGCAAAAATGGCACCTGCAACGCAAAATAGTTTTGAAACCATGGGACTTTTTCGATCAAACATGTAAGACAAAAGCGACGTGTCGATTGTGCCCTGAGCGGTTACACTCGCCAGCGAAACAGAAGTGTCATGTTGACGTCACTGTTTTGACATTATTGAATCCAGGAGTCCGCATGTTTTTTGCTAAGTTACTGCCCAAAGAGGGCAATTTCTTTGAACTGTTCAATCAGCATGCTGATCGCATCGTTGATGCTGCCCGCGCATTTTCAAACTTGGTTGCCAATTACAACGACACCCACTTGCGCGCTAAATACAACCAAGACGTGGACAACGCCGAACGTGCAGCCGATCGTGTGACGCAAGAAGTCAACCGATTGATTCACACCACCTTCATCACACCGATCGATCGTGAGCAAATTCACACCTTGATCAACCTGATGGACGATGTGGCTGATTTGATCCAGGACTCGGCGGAAACCATGGCGCTTTATGACGTGCGGGCCATGACAGACGAAATCACGCGTTTGACTGATTTGTCGGTTCGTTGCTGTGAGCGCGTGCGTGAGGCCGTGAAAATGCTGGCCAAAGTGGCTGACCCCGCAGTGGCAGAGGCAGCGCTTAAAACCTGTGAAGAAATAGACCGATTAGAGTCCGACGCTGATCGTGTCATGCGCAGCGCCATGAGTAAATTGTTCCGCGAGGAGCCTGATGTGCGTGAAGTCATCAAACTCAAAGCGATCTATGAGTTGCTGGAAACGATTACCGACAAATGCGAAGACGTGGCCAATCAGATCGAGGGCATTGTCCTCGAGAACTCCTGATCCTCGCCGGAGCTCGAACATGCAAAATATGCAAACCGCTCTTTGGGTGGTGATTCTGCTGGTGTTTTTGGCCTTGGCATTTGATTTCATGAACGGTTTTCATGATGCGGCCAATTCCATTGCTACGGTGGTCTCTACGGGGGTGCTGAAACCTGCGCAAGCCATCGTGTTTGCCGCGTTCTTCAATGTGGTGGCTATTTTTATCTTTCATTTGAGTGTGGCTGCCACGGTCGGTAAAGGGATTGTTCAGCCCGGCATTGTGGACACCCATGTGGTGTTTGGCGCCTTGCTCGGGGCGATTACTTGGAACGTGATCACTTGGTATTACGGCATTCCCAGCAGTTCCTCGCATGCCCTCATCGGTGGCATTGTGGGCGCTGTGATCGCCAAAGCGGGTGCTGGCGCCCTGATTTCTGCAGGCATTTTGAAGACGGTGGTTTTTATTTTTATTTCGCCGCTTTTGGGTTTTCTGCTGGGATCATTGATGATGGTTCTGGTGGCCAATATTTTCAAACGAGCTCGCCCCTCCAAAGTGGATAAATGGTTTCGAAATTTGCAACTGATTTCTGCGGGCGCTTACAGTTTGGGTCACGGCGGTAATGACGCGCAAAAAACCATTGGCATCATCTGGATGCTGCTTGTGGCCACAGGTTATGTCGCCGCAACAGATGCTGCGCCACCCACTTGGACCATCGTAAGCTGCTACTTGGCCATTGGTTTGGGCACCATGTTTGGGGGTTGGCGTATTGTCAAAACCATGGGTCAAAAAATCACCAAACTCAAACCCGTTGGTGGATTTTGTGCTGAAACCGGTGGGGCCATGACCTTGTTTTTGGCAACCGCTTTGGGGATTCCCGTGTCCACCACACACACGATCACCGGCGCCATTGTGGGCGTGGGTTCAACCCAGCGTGCCAGTGCGGTGCGGTGGGGCGTGGCGGGCAATATTGTGTGGGCTTGGGTCTTGACGATTCCAGCCAGTGCCTTTGTGGCGGCCATCGCCTACTGGGTCAGTATGCAAATATTCTGAATGTTTACTGGCTGATGAGCCGGGCTTGCTCGATCTGGTATTCAAAATACCGCTGAAAACTGAACACGATGCTGGACATTAGCACCGTAGTGCCTAGAAGCAATGACACCACGATCGCCCCAATGGTGAGCCATTGGGTTTCTCCTGCGCTGGCTTCGGGGTCGGCCTGGGGGTTGAACTGAGCATTCCATTTTTCGGGCGTTTTCAGACCGTAAATGATGGCGTTCAAGGCGCAACCCGCCACGGTGAAGCCGATCATGGGTATCAAAATCCAGCTGAGAGCATCGTCTTGGCCAAATTCCAATGCGCGCTGAATGCCGTAGGCCCCCAATCCTGTTGGCAAGGGCAATAGCCATCCAACAAGGTCGCTCAATCCAAACAAATAAAAGCGATGAAGGCCCAAAGGGCCGCCCAAGAATGTGAGCCAAGCAGCGAGTGTTTTGTTTTTCATAAGTCCCTATTATTCAGGACTTTAGACACCTCACACAGACGGCGGCTGTGTATCGCCCAACCCTAAAGGCTTTTCCATCAACACAATGTCAAGCCACTGATCGAATTTCCATCCGCAAGAGGCGATGGTGCCGGTGTGACGAAAGCCTAGGGCGCTGTGTACGCCGATTGAGCCGGCATTGGCTGAGTCGCCAATCACAGCGATCAATTTGCGAACCCCTGCGCGTTCAGCGCTGGCCGATAATTCGGCCAATAATGCCCTGCCAAGTCCTTTTCTGTGAGCTTGTGGGGCCATGTAGATGGAGTCTTCGGCTGAGAAGCGGTAGGCGGGCCTTGGTTTGAACCAATTGCAATAAGCAAATCCCAAGACTTGGCTAGACTCTTCCACGACCAAATAGGGCAATCCCTTCGATTTGATGTCGGCCCAGCGACCAGCCATGTCTTCTTCTGTAGGGGGGTCGATTTCGAATGTACCGGTCCCGTGCAGTACGTGATGACGGTAAATGGCGGTGATGGCCGCAATGTCTTTGTCCGTGCTGGGGCGTATCCGTGGCATATTGGGCAATCTCGAGGTTATAATCAAAGGCTTTTCAGTGTGTCACAGGCCGGGTGGCCAGTTGCGTGTCTCAAACGCTGAGAGAATTTTATAGGTGCTTGAGTTTCAAGTACCTGTTCCACCCTAGGATAAATCATGGTTGTCATTCGTCTTTCACGTGGCGGTTCTAAATCCCGTCCATTTTTCAACATTGTTGTGGCCGACAAGCGCGTTCGCCGCGATGGTCGTTTCCTCGAGCGTATCGGTTTCTACAATCCGACAGCTTCTGGTCAAGAAGAAGGCCTGCGTATCGTGCAGGACCGCCTGACTTACTGGCGCAGCGTCGGCGCGCAAGCTTCCCCTACCGTTGAGCGTTTGGTTCGCCAGGCTGCTGCCAAGGCTGCTTAATTATTCAAAGCACTGCGATGCTCCCAACGCTAGAGACTGCCGAATTGCCGGCAGACGCCATCGAAGTGGGACGCATTGCGGATGCCTGGGGCATCAAAGGCTGGTTCAAAGTCTTGCCTCACAGCGCCTCTCCTGAGGCGCTTTTTTCTTCCAAGCGCTGGTACCTCTTACCACCGGACAGGCCTATGAAGGCCACCATGCCTTGGACAGGTGCTTTGCTTTTGAAAATCAAGGAAGCCAAAGACCACTCCGATTCTGTTGTAGCCACCAGCTTGGACATCGTGGACCGCAATGCGGCCGAAGCCTTGCGTGGCGCCCGTGTGTTTGTGCCTCGCTCGAGTTTTCCGACGGCTGGCCAAGACGAGTACTACTGGGTCGATCTGATCGGTCTAGATGTTTTTAACCGTGAAGGTGAGGCCATGGGACAGGTTAAAGAATTACTGAGCACCGGTCCACAAACCGTGTTGGTGCTCTCCTACACCGACACCCAAGCCAAAGAAGCTGAACGCATGATTCCATTTGTCGCTGCTTTTATTGATGCAGTCGATTTACCAGGCCGACGCATCACAGTCGACTGGCAAGCGGATTACTGAACGCACTTGCCGTCCAGCCCGATGTGTGATTCCCAAGCACAAAACCATGCGCTTTGACATTGTCACTTTGTTCCCCGAATTGATCACGCCCTTGCTTACCAGCGGTGTGACGCGTCGTGCCTACGAAACGGGCGCGGTCGAAGTGCACTTATGGAATCCAAGGGACCATGCCGAGGGCAATTACCGCAGAGTTGACGACAGGCCTTTTGGCGGCGGGCCTGGCATGGTCATGTTGGCCGAGCCTTTACTGCAATGCCTGAATGCCATTCGTGCCCGTCGCAACGAAGAGGTCGACGTTCACGCGCCAGTGGTTTTGTTTTCACCCACGGGTTCTTTTCTGACCCATGCCGCTGTGAGCGAATGGTCCGCAAGCCGGGGTGCGATTTTGTTGTGTGGTCGCTATGAGGGCATTGATCAGCGTTTCATCGACCATTTTGTGGACCACCAAATCAGCTTGGGCGATTTTGTTTTGTCCGGCGGTGAAATCGCCGCCATGGCGTTGCTCGACGCTGTGGCTCGGCTTCAACCCGGCGTGTTGAACGACGAAGGCAGCCACATGTTCGACAGTTTCAATCCTGCTTTGGACGGTCTGCTCGATTGTCCGCATTACACCCGCCCCGAGGTCTGGCAAGGTCACCCCGTTCCTGCACCCTTGATGTCGGGGCACCACACCCAAATTGCCCAATGGCGGCGCCAGCAAAGTTTGGCACTCACTGCGCAATCGCGTCCCGAGTTGCTTGAAAAAGCCCGAGATCAAGGCGGGTTGAACCCGCAAGATGAATCGTTCTTGATGGGCATGGAGGCCGCAAAAGTCAAACGTGATTCGTAAAAGGCTATAATGGGAGGCTTTTCGATCCTCTGTCCGCCGCGGCAATCTGCGCTTTGAACTTGATTCAAATCAGTCGCCGCCCCTAGCGTAGCGAGAACATGATCGATGGAGAGTGAAAATGAATCTGATTCAAACCCTTGAACAAGAAGAAATTACGCGTCTGAACAAGACCATCCCCGAATTCTCACCTGGCGACACCGTCATTGTGAGCGTCAACGTGGTTGAAGGTACACGCAAGCGTGTGCAGGCTTACGAAGGTGTGGTGATCGCTAAGCGTAACCGTGGTCTCAACAGCGGCTTCACAGTTCGCAAAATGTCTAGTGGCGAA
>CANBWK010000059.1 GCA_947373105.1 Comamonadaceae bacterium
TTGCCTAACCAGCCTGAAGTTTCGATGCCACTGTTGTCATCAATGACCTTCTTCAAGTCAGCGGGCAGGGCGTTGTACTTGGCCTTGTTCATGGCCATCACAAAGGTGGTGGTGTAGAGGCAGCCACCTGCCGGGTCGAACTCGGCGTGAAACTTGGTCAGTTCATTGACCTTGACTGCAGGAACAACCTCCCAAGGGACCACGGCACCATTGATGGTGCCTTTCGAGAGTGCGTCAGGAATACCAGGCAAAGGCATTCCGACTGGGATCGCGCCCAAAGCACCCAAAAGCTTGGTCACCTGGCGGGTGGGGGCGCGCAGCTTCAGGCCCTTCATGTCGGCCGTGTTCTTGACGGGTTTGTCAGCGGTGTGAATCACGCCTGGACCATGGACATGCAAGGCAATCACATGGGTGTCTTTGAACTCGTCTGCGGCCATCGTCTGGACGTATTCCCAATAAGCCTTGGAAGTGGCTTCGGCATTGGTCATCATGAAAGGCAGTTCAAACACTTCTACGCGTGGAAAACGTCCAGCAGTGCTGCCCGGCAAGGTCCAAACCACATCGACCACGCCATCGCGCACCTGGTCATACAACTGAACAGGTGTGCCACCCAATTGCATGGCGGGATAGGCTTCGAACTTGATGCGACCACCTGAGTCTTTTTCGACCTTGTTCATCCATGCTTTGTGCATGTTGAGCCACACATTGGACAGTGGGGCCATGAAGGTGTGAAACTTCAGGGTCACGGTTTGTTGGGCTTGGGTAGTGAGAACCGGTGCGGCGAAGGCAGCAGCAGCACCTGTTTTGAGTAACTTGCGACGTTGAATCATGTGAGGGTCTCCAAAAGATAAGAGGAATATAACGCCAGTTCAGCGAAGTTCATATCAGGGTAACTATGCAACATACTGGATCAGCCACAAAGAAATGCCCGGGAAGAACAGCAGCAAGGTCGTGCGGATGGTGTCACTGATCAAGAATGGCATGACGCCTTTGTAGCTTTCAGAAATGGGCACGTCTTTGGCCATGGTGTTGACCACATAGACGTTCAAGCCCACAGGAGGGGCCAGCATGCCAAAACCAACGGTCATCAGGACCATGATGCCAAACCAAATCGCTACCGACTCTTTAGGCATGCCAAAGTCCAAGCCCATGATCATGGGAAAGAAGATTGGAATGGTCAGCAAGATCATGCTGAGTTCGTCCATCACCGCGCCAAGCACCACGTAAAAAAGCAAGATGGCCGTGACCACCATCAGGGGAGAGAGTCCCCAGCTTCCAACCACTGCAGCCAATTGGTTGGGCACTTGGGTCAGGGCAAGCGATGAATTCATCACATCAGCGCCTACAAAGATCATGAAGATCATGGCCGAGCTTTCGGCAGTGGCGTAAAAGCATTCTTTGAATTTGGGCCAAGTGATTTCGCGCTTGAGCAAAGCCGCTACAAAAGTCGATGCAGCGCCGACGCCCGCACCTTCGGTGGGGGTGAAGTAGCCGCCATAGATGCCGCCAAAGACAATGATGAAAATGACGGCGATGGGCACAATACCCATCATGTCATTCAGGCTCATTTTTTCGCGATTTTTATCCACATCTGGGGCGTGACCCGGAACAACGCGCACATAGATGGCAATGGCAATCATGTAACCGCACATGGCAATGATGCCGGGCACCATCGCCGCAGCAAACAACTTGGCAATGTTTTGTTCGGCCAAAATGGCATAGATCACCAAAGGTACGGAGGGGGGGATCAAAATACCCAGGGTGCCGCCCGCTGCCAAAGTCCCGGTCGATAAGCGGCCAGAATAACCATGGCGTTTCATCTCAGGCAGGGCTACGCCCGTAATGGTGGCCGCGGTAGCCACCGATGAACCGCAAATCGCTCCAAAAGCCGCACTGGCCAAGACAGCCGCCATCGCCAAGCCACCTTTGAAGCCGCCCATCACACTGGCCGCAAATTGGAACAGTGATTTGCTGATGCCCCCTTGCGTGGCAAAGTGCCCCATCAATATGAACAGCGGAATAACCGACAAGTCATAGCTCGCAAAACGCGCAAAAGCCTGCGTGTTGAGAAAGCTCGAATACGCCCCCCAACCGGTTTGCATCAAATAGCCTGCAGTGCCCGCGCCAAACATGGCCACGGCGATGGGGACGCGAATGGCCATTAAAACCAGCATGACGCCGAAAATCGACAAAGCCATGGTGATAGCGGTCATGCGGATGCTCCCTGCGCATCCGTTTCGCTTCGAATGGCTTGTGCCAGCGCGATCACGGCTGTCAAAATAAAGGGAGGAACCATGGCCACATAGACAATCCATTCTGGAAAGCCGAGCATCATGGTGCCTGATTGCGTTTCGTAAGCACTTATTCCGCCCAAACTGGTGCGCCAAGACAACAAGGCAAAGGTGGCGCACAGTAAGAGAGCGCCAAATCTGTCGAGTTGTGCGTTGGTGCGATCACTGACCTTGGCTGTGAAAAAGTCAACAATGATGTTGCCCCGCTTGAGCTGGCACAAAGGCATAAACAAGGCAATGGCTGCACCGGTTGCGACACCGGTCAGCTCAAAATCACCAGAGATCGTGACGCCTGTGGTGTTGCGGCCAATCAGGCTGTAGCAAGTCATCAGCGTGATGGCAGTCAGAAGCATGCCCGCCAAAATGGCACACAGTCTGGACAAGGTAGTAAGGATCTTCAAAGCAGGAACTCTTCAAGTGAAAGAACACGGATGATACTCCTGCCGTGTGCAATATAGTGCCTGTCAGCGCACTTGAACAGTCAGTGAGCCCAGGCCAGCCACGTGTCCGACCAAGGTGTCACCCGCTACCACTGCGGCCACGCCCTCAGGCGTTCCGGTGTAAATCAAGTCGCCTGCCTGTAATTCCCATGCCATGGACAAATGCTCAATGGTTTCAGCAATGTTCCAGATCAATTTGGAAATGTGGCTTCGTTGGCGGTCTGCGCCATTGACTTGCAAAGAAATTTCTGCGTTCACGATGTCGCCCGCCTGCGCTAGGGGGGTGATGGGCCCAATGGGGGCAGAATGGTCAAAGGCTTTGCCTATGCACCAGGGGCGGCCTTGCTTTTTCATGTCATTTTGCAAATCGCGACGGGTCATGTCCAAGCCAACGGCATAGCCATAAATGTGATTGAAAGCGTCCGCCGCTTTGATGTTACTGCCGCCTGTGCCGATGGCCACGACCAATTCAATTTCATGGTGCAGGTTGTTCGTCAGGCTGGGGTAGGGCTGAACACCGGTTTGGCCGTCATCAACCACAATCAGCGCGTCTGCCGGCTTCAAAAAGAAGAAAGGTGGCTCACGCCCTGTGAAGCCCATCTCTTTGGCATGCTCTTCATAGTTACGCCCTACGCAGTAAATGCGGTGGACAGGAAAACGCTCAGGCAGTCCCAGAACGGGGACGGAAACGGTTGCGGGAGGGGTGAATAGGTAGCTCATGTCATCCTTTCAGTGGTGATGGCCCTTACAGGGAGGTAGTCAGGGTTTTAAGTCGTATCATAAGTGTACTTATTTCAAGCAAGCTGCTCTAAATTCCACCCATGCCTGAAAGTTTCGATTTTGCCCATGCCCCAGGCCATTTAATTCGCCGAGCGCAACAATTTGCAGTGTCTGTTTTTACAGAAAGGATGTCGACCTTCGGTGTCACACCGGTTCAGTTTGCCGTGTTGAATGCCGTGATGGACACCCCCGGCATTGACCAAGTCACTTTGTCCAATCGGGTGGCTTTCGATGCCGCAACATCCGGTTCGGTGATTGGCCGCTTAGAGAGCAAGGGTTGGATTCGACGAGAAGCGCACGCCAAGGACCGGCGCCGAAAAATGTTGTGGTTAACACCGCAGGGAGAACGCGCTACCCTTGAAATGAAACCCCAGGTCACCCTTGTGCAAAATCAAATTCTTGATTCGCTGGATGTCGATGAACAAAAACGGCTGATGGAATTGCTCGTTAAGTTGGTGAATGTCCAAAGCAGCACTTGAATCGCTACACAATTTGTTTCGATTGTTGACCTTGTTCAGATGAACGAAAGCGACATTTGAGATGAAGTGAAGGTACATTCAGACCGTACCCGTTTATCCACTTGTTAAGGAGGCTTTCATGCAACAGCAACAATCCAAATTTACCCCTTTCGTAGCCGTGTTCTGTGTCGCAACGACGCTGATCGCGGGTTGTGCCAGCGCCACCAAAGAGCAGCAAGGGACCGCCATGGGGGCGGGTATTGGCGCATTGGCAGGTGTTTTGTTAGGCGACAGCCGACAGTCTGCGGCAATTGGCGCTGCTGTTGGCGCTTTGGGCGGATATGTCTGGTCCAAAAACATGGAAGATAAAAAGCAAGCCATGGAAAAAGCCACAGCCGGAACTGGCGTGGTGGTCACTCAAACCCCTGACAACCAACTCAAACTGAATATACCGAGCGATATTTCTTTTGACAGCGGCCGCTACAACATCAAACCGAACCTGCAACCTGTTCTTGACCAGTTTGCGCAAGGCCTGAACAACCAACCCAACACCGAAGTCCGCATAGTGGGTCACACTGACAGCACGGGATCAGACGCAGTGAACCAACCCCTGTCGGTCAACCGCGCGCAAAGTGCGCGCGATTATTTGGCTGCAAAGGGCGTGGATGCGCGTCGTATTTCGACTGAAGGACATGGTGCTAAACAGCCTATCGCAGAAAACTCAAGCGATGCAGGTCGAGCCAAAAACAGGCGCATTGAAATCTACTTGGCAGAGCGGCAGCCAACTAAGTCCTGATGTCATTGGCTTGGGCTGGCGCTTAAGCTGATTTGAGTGCCAGCTCAAAATGTTCCACCACAGGTGGGACCGCGAAAAAAGGACCCACAATCGCACGCCACTCTGTGAACAGTGGAGATTGTCGAAAACCGACAGTGTGATCTTCGAGCGTGTCCCAAAAAATCTGTAAAACGTAACGCTCGGGGCTTTCAATGCCCCGATTGACTTTGGCCCCTTGAAAGCCGTGGGCTCTGCTGGCCACTGTATTCAAGCCACGGGCAATGGCTTCTTCAAAGGCGGCTTGCTGGCCGGGCGCAATGCGAATGTCTGCAAGTTCGAGAATCATGCCTTCACCTCAAAAAATAGGAAGTTTATGCCATCCCTGATGGATGGCTTTAACGCTCAATATTTCTCAGGCACCACCATGCTGTCGGGGACAGGACTGCGAATGTAGTCTGGGTTGCGCACACGTGCAGGCAATTGGACGCCTTCGTGCGTGATCTCATGGTAGTCAAAATGCTGCAAGAGATGGTCGATGCAATTGAGTCGGGCACTTTTTTTGTCCACCGCCTGCACCACCCACCAAGGCGCCTCAGGGATATGCGTTCTCTCGATCATGGTCTCTTTGGCTCGGGTGTAGTCTTCCCAGCGGCGTCGGCTCTCCAGATCCATGGGGCTGAGCTTCCACTGCTTCAGGGGGTCGTGGATGCGGCCTAAAAAGCGTGCGTGCTGCTCGTCATCAGTGATTGAAAACCAGTACTTGATCAAGGTCAGTCCACTGCGGACCAGCATCTTTTCAAACTCGGGGACCGAGCGGAAGAACTCTTCGTACTCTTCGTCATTGCAAAAGCCCATGACACGTTCGACGCCAGCGCGGTTGTACCAACTGCGGTCAAACAACACGATCTCGCCAGCTGCAGGCAAGTGGGCGATGTAGCGCTGAAAATACCACTGCGTGCGCTCACGGTCATTGGGGGCGGGCAGGGCGGCTACGCGACACACGCGGGGGTTGAGGCGTTGCGTGATGCGTTTGATCACACCGCCTTTGCCGGCGGCATCACGGCCTTCAAACAAAATAACCACGCGCTGCTTGGTGGCCACCACCCAGTCTTGCAACTTGACCAGCTCGCCCTGCAGGCGCAGCAATTCGCGAAAGTAATGCGCACGCGCTGCCGCACTCGAACCTTTGAATTCACCGCCGCCATCGGTCAGCCGGTCGTCGATTTCCATCTCAAACTCTTCATCGAGCGTGTCGAGCAAATCTTCACGCAGTCGGCGAATCTGATCTTCATCCAAGTGTTGTTTGTGCAGTTCAGTCATGGCGTTTCTCCAAAGTTGCATCTTCTCTTTGATTTATGACGAAAGCGTGACTGATATGTTGCTTTTTGAAGATCTTGTTATTTCACTTGATTGTCATCAATGTGCCTTGGTGGCGTCACGTTCAGTCGACATCATCGAAACCATTCAGGTACCCCGCACAACATTAATCCATCGCCAACTGAAGGAGCACATGATGAAAGAAATTGCAACCCCCACCATTTCTATATCACCCGTCCTGATGCCTGGGAGCGCACCGATGCCACGCGGTGGCATCCAGGTCACTTGGGCGCAACATCAAGATGAAGTGCGGGAGGCTCAAAAGCTGAGGTTCGATGTGTTTGCGGGCGAAATGGGTGCTCACCTCTCTACACAATTGCCCGGCCATGACATGGACCTGTTCGATGACTATTGCGAACATTTGTTGGTGCGCGATGAACTGACACAACTGGTTATCGGAACCTACCGGGTGCTCACACCAGCCCAAGCTCAACGTGCCGGCGGCACCTACAGCGACACAGAATTCGATCTCACGCGGCTGCGGGATATTCGTTCACGGATGGTGGAACTGGGGCGCAGCTGTGTGCACCCTGATCATCGCCATGGCGGGGTGGTGCTGGGTTTGTGGGGGGCCTTATTTGAGTTCATGACGCGCAACCAACTGGACACCATGATCGGTTGTGCCAGCATTCCGATGCTGCACAACGGCATCGTCTCGGGTGACGTAGCGGCGAGCATTTGGTCGCAAGTCAGTCGTTCACACATGGCATCGATCGCCTACCATGTGAGGCCCAGATTGCCCTTGCCTGTTGAACAGTTGGACCGCAACTTGCCTGTGGAGCCGCCTGCGCTGATCAAAGGCTACTTGCGATTGGGCGCCAAAGTTTTGGGCGCTCCTGCATGGGACCCCGATTTCAACTCGGCCGATTTGCCCATGATGATGCGTGTGGCTGACATGCCCGCACGTTACCGCAAACACTTCAAAGGCGTATGAGCATGCAAAGTGGTTCTATGGGTTTTTTTGCTGGCGTGAAACATGACAAGCCCGCGGTTGCAGCGAGTTACGCCCAAGTGTTGCAACAGGCATCGCACGAGCCCCAGGACGAGCACCATGATGAAGAAGGTGCACGCCATTTTCGGGCCATTTTCATTTCCGACCTCCATCTGGGCACACCAGGTTGCCAAGCTGAAGCTTTGCTTGAATTTTTAAGAACCCACACCTGCGATACCCTGTATCTGGTCGGGGACATCATTGATGGGTGGCAACTGCGTCGCCGTTGGTATTGGCCGCAAGCGCACAACGATGTGGTGCAAAAATTACTGCGCCGCGCACGCAAGGGTTGCAAGGTGGTGTTTGTCCCGGGTAACCACGATGAGTTTGCACGGGGTTTCATTGGCCATTCTTTTGGTGGTATTCAAGTCGTCAAAGAAGCGGTCCACACCACCGCCACGGGTCAAAAATTATGGGTGATTCATGGCGATTACTTTGACGGTGTCATTCAATTGGCCAAGTGGTTGGCCTATTTGGGTGACTACATGTATGAATTAACGCTCAAGCTCAACCGTTACCTCAACCATTTGCGAGCCAAATTTGGTTTGCCCTACTGGTCTTTATCGGCCTATCTGAAGCTCAAGGTCAAAAAAGCCGTTAGCTTCATCAACGACTTTGAAGTGGCTGTGGCCTCACAAGCGGCTAAACACGGATTCAATGGCGTGGTGTGCGGGCATATTCACCACGCTGAAATTCGCGATATCAACGGCATTTTGTACTGCAACGATGGCGATTGGGTCGAAAGTCTGACGACCTTGGTCGAGCACCAAGACGGCCGACTCGAAATCCTGAGCTTTGACGAAGTCAATCAAATACGACTGAGCACCCACAAAATCGAAGCAGTGGTTTCTTGATGTAGCGCTAAGAAATCGCGTTAATTTCATTAATTTGTCATATTAATGTCATTAAATGTAACGTGAGTCAATTGCCTAATAGGCACTTGAAGGCAAAACCACGAAACGCTGATGACTTCTTTACAAATTTCTAAACTGACTTCAGACCACGCCCGAGTGTCCTCGGCAGGCTCTCTTTTGGACCGTGATGCCAGCATCTTGGATTTCAATTCTCGCGTCCTGGATTGGGCCAAACGCGCAGAAGTGCCATTGCTGGAGCGATTGAGGTACTTGTGTATTGTTTCGTCCAATTTGGATGAGTTTTTTGAAGTCAGGGCCATGCTGCACTTTGCTGCTTTTGCACAAAAAGACAGAAGCGGTGTTTACACCAGTGAGTCCTTCAAATCTAATTACAAGAAGGCCGCGCAATTGGTGGAGGAGCAATACAGCCTTTACAACGAGACCTTACTGCCGGCGTTGGAAAAGCAGTCTATTCAGATTCTGTCTCATGGTGCACGCAACCCCATTCAGAAAAAGTGGGTACAGGACTATTTTGTACGGGAAGTCAAACCCTTGTTGGTACCCGTGGGCTTGGATCCCGCGCATCCCTTTCCGCAAGTGGCCAATAAATCGCTGAACTTCATTGTCCAATTGAGTGGCAAAGACGTTTACGGACGACATAATGACATTGCCATTGTGAAAGTGCCGCGTATTTTGCCCCGCCTGATTCGTTTGCCTGACAAAGTCGCAGGCCAAGGCAGCTCATTTGTGTTGCTGTCAAGTGTGATCAGGGCACACCTGGCCGATTTGTTTGTGGGTCGTGAGGTGGGGCAGTTCTCTCAGTTTCGGGTGACACGAAATTCAGAGTTGTCTGTGGACGAAGATGACGTTGAAAATTTAAGAACCGCACTCAGGCAAGGTCTTCAGCACCGTCAATATGGACAAGCCGTTCGACTTGAAGTCTCTGACAGTTGCTCAGAACATCTGAGCGATTTTTTGCTCAAGCAATTCAAGCTTCCTAAGCCTGCCTTGTTCCGCGTGGCAGGACCTGTGAATTTGGTGCGCTTGAGCCAATTGATCGATCTGGTCAATGAGCCCGAGTTGCTTTTTCCCGGCTACCAAGCGAGCTATCCCAAACAATTGGAAAGTGGTGCTTCTGTTTTTGCGCGCATCCAAAAGGGGGATGTGCTGATTCATCAGCCTTATGAGAGTTTTGAGGGCGTATTGGACTTTCTGCGCGAGGCCGTGTATGACCCGCAGGTTCTGGCGATCAAGCAAACCATTTACCGCATTGGCAATGACACCGTGATGTTGGACTTGTTGCGCGAGGCCGTCAGGCGAGGCAAAGAAGTCACGGCTGTGGTTGAGCTCAAAGCACGTTTTGATGAGGAAGCCAACATCAACGTGGCAGAGCAATTAGAGTCTGTGGGGGCCCAAGTGGTCTACGGCGTTGTGGGCTTGAAAACGCACGCCAAAATGTTGTTGATCACACGCCGTGAAGGTAAAGCGCTGAAAAAATACGGCCATCTTTCAACAGGCAATTACAACCCCCGTACAGCACGCCTTTACACCGACATCAGTTATCTGACTTGCGACCCTAAATTGACGGCGGATATGGACCATGTGTTCATGCATTTGGCCAGCCAAAGCCGATTGAGCCGCATGAACAAGTTGTGGGTGGCGCCGTTTTATTTGCATCGCAGAATCATTGACCAAATTGATGCCGTCGGCGCTGCTGCGTTGCAGGGGCAACCTGCAAAAATCATGGTCAAGATGAATGCTTTGACCGACTTGGATTTGATTGCTGCGCTTATCCGCGCGGGGCAATCAGGTGCTCAAATTGACTTGATCATTCGCGGCGCATGCATGCTGCCTGCTGAAGTCGAAAATTACACTGACAACATTCGGGTTCGCTCAGTGGTGGGCCGATTTTTGGAGCACACCCGGGTGTTCTATTTCTTAAGTGGGGCGCAAGAGGGTTTGTATTTGTCCAGTGCAGACTGGATGAACCGCAACATGTTGCGTCGCATCGAATTGGCTTGGCCAGTGGATGATCCCGTTTTGCGTCAACGGGTCATCGATGAATGCCTGAATGTTTATATGCAAGATGGGCGTAATGCATGGCGCTTAGGCCCCGAGGGTCATTACGAGAAAATTGAAAAGAAAGGGCGCCACGTTCGCAGTGCGCAAGCTATTTTGATGCAGCGTTACTCGGCTTCAGTAACAAAGAAAAAGTAGCTTCAACAGGAGACCCACATGGACCTTATCTTTTGGCGACATGCAGAAGCATTTGAGCCCTTGGAGGGGCAAGATGACATGAGCCGGACTTTGACGCCTCGAGGGGAAAAACAGGCCAAGCGCATGGCCGAATGGTTAGACCGCCAGTTGCCTGAGGGCGTCAGGGTGCTGGTCAGTCCAGCCCAAAGAACCCTTCAGACGGCCATGGCACTGGATCGAAAATACAAAATTCGGGAAGAGTTGGCACCGAGTGCGGAACCGGACCAGGTGCTGCTTGCGGCCGGTTGGCCTGATGCCAAAATGCCGGTCTTGCTTGTGGGTCATCAGCCAACGCTGGGCCAAATCATTGCGGCGTTGATGGGCTTGTCGTTGCAGGAGTGCACCGTACGCAAAGGCGCTGTCTGGTGGCTGCGCAGTCGATTGCGCGATGGCGTCAGGCAAACCGTGGTTGTGACCGTACAAAACCCCGATTTGCTTTAACGCCAAGACCGATCAGGCTTTCATGGGGCGTCCAGTTTTCAATGCGGGAACTTTGGCCAGAATGGCCGTAAAGTTTTTATCGTTCATGGCGCTCAAAGCCATGATGCCAGCGCGCAACAACTCACTTTTTTTCGCAGTTCGCTGAAGTCCGTTGGCGCGTTGCTTCAGGGTTTCAATGGCCTGGTACTCGTCTTTGGGCATGGTGAAGCTGTCGCGAACCAGTTTGGGTTTTTTAGCGGGTTTGATTTTTTCAGGAACTGCTGCTTTGGGGGCTGGCGTTTTGCGCGCAGTCGAGGTCAAAGGCGCTGCCGCCTTGGTCACTGTGCGGGTTGTTTTAACGGGTGATTTGGGTTTGGCTAGTGTGGACATGAATTGCTCTTGAATAATGGTATATACAGTTTATACCGTTTAAAAAATACCCGCAAGCAAAAGTTGAAATTTGTCTCGAGTGTTCACTGGCAGTTGTAGGCCACAGACCAGTTCGTTTTTTGCCAGGCAATGCATTCTTCCCTCAGCAGGTGTGCGGATTGAGGCCATTGCGTTGCCCAACCCTTTCGGGTTGTGATCGTGAATCCTGTGTCTGTGCCTTCGTGTTGACTCAACTCAAAGCCCTTCAAATCGGGGTCCAGGCGGGCGTGGCACAAAATCACCGCCAAACGCAATGCAAACAACTGATGTACAAAACTGTGGTCATTCAGATTGGTTTCCAATTTGCGCAATTTGCCGCGATGGCCCAAGACCAATTGGCTTAATCGATGCAACTCCGGCATGGAGAATCCAGGCAGATCGGCATTGTCCAGAATATAGGCGCCGTGCTTGTGGTAGTCGGCATGTGAAATATGCGTTCCCACCTCATGCAGCCGTGCCGCCCAGGCCAGTTTGCGTTGCAAACGCTCGATGTCGAAATCGTTTTCAGAAGATGGTTTTGGATGTTGGGGAGGTATTTTTTTAAACAAGAGCGTTGCGGTTTGGCTAACCCGTTGCGCTTGTGTGGCGTCAATGCCAAATTGCTTGGACAACCAATCCACCATGGACTCACGGATGTCTGCGTGTTCGTCCCGGTCCAGTAAATCATACAGCGCACCTTGCCTGAGCGCACCTTGTGCAGCTTGCAATTCTTCGATTTCAAGCAATTCAAACAAGGAGCACAAAATGGCCAAACCGCCCCCTATCACTGCCCGGCGGTCTTCCTTGATGCCGTCCAGCTTCAGGCTCTCGGTGTTGCCGGCTTTGATGAGCTTGTCCTTGAGCCATTGAAGCCCATCTCGGCGCACCAAGCCTGCGGGCCAGCCGGCCGCTTCCAGAATATCGACCACGGCACCAATCGTGCCGGAGGAGCCATAGGCGACATCCCAGTCTTTGCGACGATAGGTATTGAGGACTTCATCCAAAATGGCTTTGGCGGCAACTTCGGCCATTTCGAAAGCCGCGGCAGTGAATTGCCCCTCCGGAAAATACTTCATGGACCAGGCGACACTGCCCACCCGATAAGACTCCAGCATTTGGGCTTCGTAGCCTTGTCCCAAAATCAATTCAGTCGAACGCCCACCGATGTCGATCACCAAGCGGCGTTCGTTGGATTGCGCAAGCAAATGGGAGACGCCCGCATAAATCAAACGGGCTTCTTCACGCCCTGAAATGACTTCAATCGGAAAACCCAGAATCTGTTGCGCTTTGTCCAGAAAAACATCGCGGTTGCGGGCTTCGCGCAGAGTTTGTGTGGCAACGGCGCGCACCTGACCGGGTTTGAATCCGGCGATCCTTTCTGCGAATCGCGCCAAACAATCCCAGCCTTTTTGCATGGCTACGGGGGATAAATTGCGCTCGCTGTCAAGGCCGCTGCCTTGCCGGACGGTCTCTTTCAGGTATTCCGCACGCCGAATTTGCCCGTGGTCCAAATGACCTATTTCAAGGCGAAAGCTGTTGGAGCCGAGGTCCACCGCAGCCAATAGTTGTCCGTTTTTCATGAAAATGTGTCAAGCCTCAGATGGTTTTCTGTCGATAGCTCTTGATTTTGTGACTTTTTCTTTGCATTTTGATGACGCTTCAAAAAAAATACATGCCAGTTGGCGACGCATGCCTCTTCTTAAATATGACATCAAATTGTCATAATTGACGGATAAAGTCGGCACCATGTTCAAAAACAGTTTGAACAGTGTTCACCAACCTTATCAAGGACTCTCTATGTTGAAGATCAAATCCTGGGTAGCCGCTTTGGGCTTGTCAGTCTTGGCGGCAAGCAGCTTTGCCTCTGAAATCACTGGCGCCGGCGCTACTTTCCCCTACCCCATCTATGCCAAATGGGCAGAGGCTTACAAAGCCAAGTCGGGTGTGAACATGAATTACCAGTCCATTGGTTCTTCGGGTGGCATCAAACAAATCAAGGCCAAAACAGTTGACTTTGGTGCAACTGACAACCCCGTGAGCTTTGAAGAACTCGAAAAAGACGGCATGGTTCAGTTCCCTGCGATCATCGGTGGCATTGTGGCCGTGATCAACGTAGAAGGTGTCAAGCCCGGTCAGTTGAAATTGACAGGTGAACTGCTGGCCGAGTTGTTTTCAGGCGGCATTGCCAACTGGAATGACAAGCGCATTGCTGACTTGAACCCTGGCGTTAAATTGCCTGATGCCCCTGTGACCGTGGTCCACCGTGCGGATGGCTCAGGTACAACAGCCGTGTTCACCGACTACCTGTCCAAAGTCAATGCCAAGTGGAAAGAGACTGTCGGTGCTGGTGCTGCCGTCAAGTGGCCTGCTGCTTCGTCCGTGGGCGGCAAGGGCAACGAAGGCGTTTCGGCCAACGTGTCTCGCGTTAAAAACGCGATTGGCTATGTGGAATACGCTTACGCCAAGAAAAACAACATGACCCACATCAGTTTGCGCAACGCCGCAGGCCAGTATGTTCAGCCAGATGATGAAACTTTCGCTGCCGCTTCAGCAGGTACCGATTGGTCAAAAATCCCAGGCATGGGCACTTTCTTGACCAACGCACCGGGTGCCAAGTCCTGGCCCATCACGGCGGCTTCGTTCATCTTGGTTTACAAAGATCCAACCAACAAAGCCAACGCAGCAGAAGTTTTGAAATTCTTTGACTTTGCTTTCAAAGAAGGTAAAAAAATGGCAGCTGATCTGGAATACGTGCCCATGCCTGATGCCACTACCGATTTCATCCGCAAGAGCGCGTGGAACAAAGTCAACGTCAAATAATGGTTGATATCCAAGACCCCCGGACCCGTTGGTCTGGGGTTTTTGACACTTCAGGATGAACATGGCTACGTTTGATCAGACCGATGCGTTGGCATCACACCGCCAAAAGGTGATACGCACTCAGCGTATCCAGGACTTTGTTTTCGAAAAAACATCCATGACCTTTGCAATGACCACCTTGGTGGTGTTGCTTGGGATCATTGTCTCTCTGGTCATCAGCGCTTGGCCTGCATTGGCTGAATTTGGTTTTCCTTTTTTCTACACCATCGAGTGGGACATCATCAACTCCAAGTTTGGTGGCTTGATTGCTATATTTGGTACAGTGGTCACGGCCACGATTGCGATCGTGATTGCCTTGCCTTTGAGCTTTGGCATTGCCGTCTTTTTAACCGAAACTTGCCCCATGCCTTTGCGCCGCCCATTGGGCACCGCCATTGAGTTGTTGGCCGCTGTGCCGTCCATTATTTATGGCATGTTCGGTTTGTTTGTATTTGCCCCCTTGTTTGCTGAATACATTCAGCCTGCCATTGCGGGCAGTGTGGGTCAAATTCCAGGCTTGGGTTTTTTGTTCACAGGCGCTTTCAACGGCATCGGCATCTTGGCTGCCGGCCTGATTTTGGCCATGATGATTTTGCCGTTTATCGCGTCGGTCATGCGCGACGTGTTTGAAATTGTGCCGCCTATCCTCAAAGAATCTGCCTATGGCTTGGGTTGCACAACCTGGGAGGTCGTGACCAACATTGTGTTGCCCTATACCAAAACCGGTGTGGTCGGCGGCGTGATGCTCGGCTTGGGTCGTGCTTTGGGCGAGACCATGGCGGTAACCTTTGTCATTGGTAACGCCCATAAATTGTCTCCCTCCTTGTTCTCGGCCGGCAATTCGATTGCATCGACACTGGCCAATGAATTTGGTGAAGCTGAACCCGGCTTGCACTACTCCTCTTTGTTTGCTTTGGGCTTGGCCTTGTTCATCATCACCTTGATCGTTTTGTCTCTGGCCAAGTGGATGCTGCTGCGTGCGGAAGCCAAGAAGGGAATGAAATCATGAGCACAGCCCTGCATTTTGATGCGGCTATTTACCGCAGTCGCAAAATCAAAAGCAACATCGGTATTTTCTTGTCCATGGTGGCCATGGTCATTGGACTTATTTTTCTGCTGTGGATTTTGAGCATACTGATGTTCAAAGGATTCTCGGCATTGAATCTGGCCATGTTCACGCACAGCACGCCTGCCCCGGGTTCTGAGGGGGGCGGATTACTGAACGCCATTGTGGGCAGTTTGATGATTGTGGGCAGTTGCACTTTGATCAGCACCCCCGTGGGTGTGATGGCGGCCATTTATTTGTCGGAGTATGGCGACCGCAGCAAAATTGCGGCTGTGACCCGTTTCGTCAATGACATCATGTTGTCCGCCCCGTCCATTGTGGTGGGGCTGTTCATTTACGCCATTGTGGTTGTCAATGCCAAGCATTTTTCGGGATGGGCCGGTACCTTGGCGTTGGCTTTGATTGCCATCCCCGTGGTGGTGCGCAACACCGAGAACATGCTCAAACTCGTCCCTGTGACTTTGCGTGAAGCCGCGTTCGCTTTGGGTGCGCCCAAGTGGAAAGTCTCTACAACTGTGGTGCTCAAAGCGGCCCGCAGCGGCGTCATGACCGGTTTGTTGTTGTCTCTGGCACGTGTCAGCGGTGAAACCGCGCCCTTGTTGTTCACCGCCTTGAACAACCAGTTTTACTCCACCAACATGAATGCGCCCATGGCCAATTTGCCGGTGGTGATTTACCAATTTGCCATGAGCCCTTACGAGAACTGGGTCAATCTGGCCTGGGGCGGTGCTCTTCTGATTACCTTGACTGTGCTGGGCCTGAACATCGTGGCCCGCGTTGTCTTCAAAGAGAAAGTTGCAGTCTGAACATGAACACCACACCCGCACTGGCTGAAGCCAAAAACGTTTTGGAAATTCGCAATCTGAATTTCTACTACGGTGCCTTTCAGGGTTTGAAAAATGTCAACTTGGACATCAAAGCCAACACCGTGACCGCCTTCATCGGCCCCTCCGGTTGCGGCAAGTCCACTTTGCTGCGCACCCTGAACCGCATGTACGACCTCTACCCGGGTCAGCGTGCCGAAGGCGAGATCAATTTCAACGGCGAGAATATTCTCAACCCTAAGCAAGATTTGAACTTGCTGCGCTCGCGCATTGGCATGGTGTTTCAAAAGCCTACGCCCTTCCCGATGTCGATTTATGACAACATCGCTTTCGGTGTGCGTTTGTATGAAAACCTTTCCAGCAGTGACATGGATGACCGCGTCGAGTGGGCCTTGCAAAAAGCCGCCATCTGGAACGAAGTCAAGTCCAAGCTGAATCAAAGCGGTTTGTCTTTGTCCGGCGGACAGCAGCAGCGTTTGTGCATTGCCCGTGGCATTGCGGTCAAGCCTTCGGTGTTGTTGCTGGACGAACCTACCTCTGCTCTCGATCCGATTTCAACGGGCAAGGTTGAAGAGTTGGTGCACACCCTCAAAAGCGAGTACACGGTGGTGATCGTGACGCACAACATGCAGCAAGCTGCCCGTGTGTCAGACTTTACCGCTTACATGTATTTGGGTGAATTGATTGAATACGGCAAGACCGAATCGATTTTCATGAAGCCCACGCGCCAGGAAACTGAAGACTACATCACCGGCCGCTTCGGCTGAACAGAAAGAGCCTTATGGAAAAACACATTTCGAGCCAGTTTGATGTGGAGTTGACTGGTGTCTCCAGCCGGGTATTGGAGCTCGGCGGTTTGGTCGAATCGCAGATCCGCCATGCTGTTTATGCCTTGTCGCAATTCAGTTTGGAAGTGGCTGAGCAAGTCATTGCGACAGAAGCCCAGGTCAATGCCATGGAAGTGGAAATTGACCGCGATTTGTCCTCCATCATTGCCAGGCGACAGCCCACCGCGATTGACCTGCGCTTGTTGATTGCCATCTCCAAGACCACGGCCAATCTCGAGCGCGCAGGTGACGAGTCAGAAAAAATCGCCCGCATGGTCAAAGCGATTGTGGCCAGTGGTTCAGCGCGTTCTTTGCCTGCCTCCGAGCTCCGGGTGGCTGCAGATTTGGCCTCGGGACTGCTTCGCAAAGCGCTGGATGCATTTGCAAGGCTGGACGTCACAGCGGCCATCAGCATCTTGAAAGAAGACGATCTGATCGATGCCGAGTTTGATGGCTTTGTGCGCAAACTGGTGACTTACATGATGGAAGACCCCCGGACTATTTCGGCCAGTTTGGATTTGCTGTTCATTGCCAAAGCCATTGAGCGCATTGGCGACCACTCCAAAAACATTGCCGAATTCATTATTTATGTGGTCAAAGGTGCAGACGTTCGCCACACCTCTTTGTCTGATATTGAGTCTGTCGTCAAATGAAAACACTGCCTCGCATTTTGATTGTGGAAGATGAGCCGGCCATTGCCGAGTTGATCGCGGTCAATCTTCGGCACAACGGATTTCAGCCGATTTGGGCCATGGACGGTGAAACAGCCCAGCGCGAGTTGGACGATGTGTTGCCCGATGTGATTTTGTTGGACTGGATGCTGCCCGGCGAGAGCGGTTTGACGCTGGCGCGCAAATGGCGAGCTTCTACACGCTTGAAAGCCATTCCCATTTTGATGCTCACCGCGCGTGGTGATGAACCTGACCGCGTGGCGGGCCTGGATGCGGGTGCAGACGATTACATCGTCAAGCCCTTCTCGACCAAGGAGCTGCTGGCCCGTATCCGAGCCGTGCTGCGACGCCGTGCGCCCGAGCAAGCCGGCGGTGCCGTGCGCTTGGGAGACTTGGTCTTGGACGCGGACACACACCGGGTCAGTTACCAGAATCAGTTGCTCAAAATTGGCCCGACGGAATTCAAGTTACTGCAGTACATGATGAGCCATGCCGAGCGCGTTCACAGCCGTGGTCAGTTGCTCGATCGTGTGTGGGGTGACCATGTTTTCATTGAAGAACGCACCGTGGATGTCCATGTCAAGCGCCTGCGCGAGTCCTTGGGCGAGGCCGGCAATATGGTGGAGACCGTGCGTGGCGCCGGATACCGTGTGACCATTGCGCCCTTGGTGCCTGCCCAATTGAAATCTGCCTGAGTGAATTCAATCATCAGCCCGAATTCGGATATCCTTCGGCGATGATTTCGCGTTTATTTTTCGCCTTGTTTGCCCTGCTGGTCGCCGCTGCAGGCGGCTACTGGTTAGGTGGCGTGTCTGGCATCTTATGGGCCACGAATGCTACGTTGTTGGTTTTGTTGGTCCGGGATTACTTTTGGGGCCACAAGTTGGAGGTGTGGTTGCGCAAAGGCGAACCTTTGGATGTGATCGAATTGAGCGGTTTTTGGGGGGAGTTGGTCGACCGCGTCCGACGGGGTTTCAAGAGCCGTACACAATTGGCCGAGCAGCATCAAAGTCGTTTGAAAGAGTTCTTGTCTGCCATTCAGGCATCACCCAACGGGGTGCTCTTGCTCGACGATGAGGGCCGCATTGAATGGTGCAACCAAACAGCGGCTGTCCATTTGGGCTTGGATGACAGAAGAGATGTAGGCCAGCATATCGTGAACTTGGTGCGTGACCCTGTTTTCACACGCTATATGGCGCAAGGAGATTTTAACAATGAAGTCATCATGGCGGGGCGATCCAACTCCTTGTCGCAGCTTCTCAAGTTGCAGGTGCAACTGCACCCTTATGGCGACAACAAAAAACTGGTGCTGACGCGCGATGTCACAGCCCGGGCGCAAGCGGATCAAATGCGCCGTGATTTTGTGGCCAATGTTTCGCACGAAATCAGAACCCCATTGACTGTTTTAGCCGGGTTTGTTGAAACCTTGCAATCCTTGCCTTTGAAACGTGACGAGCAGCAAAAGTATTTGGATCTCATGGCGACCCAGGCGACCCGCATGCAAGGGCTGGTCAGCGATTTGTTGATCCTGTCTCAGTTGGAGGGCAGCCCCCCACCCCCTGTGACAGAGGCGGTTGACTTGAAAGCTTTGATGTCTCAAGTCAAATCAGATGCGCTCGCACTTTCTGCCTTGCAAGGCAGTGATGGTCAAGCTGTGCATGCCTTGAGTTTTGATTGGCCTGAGCATTTGCACATTTGTGGCTCGCGTGCAGAAATTCACAGCGCAGTTTCTAATTTAGTGAACAACGCGGTGCGTTACACCCCTGCGGGCGGCAAGATCGATGTGCTTTGGAAAATCAGTCCTGAAGGACAAGCTTTGTTTTCAGTCACCGACAATGGCACGGGCATTGGCGCAGAACATTTGCCGCGCCTGTCAGAACGGTTTTACCGCGTGGACCGCAGCCGCTCACGTGAATCAGGTGGCACCGGCTTGGGCCTGGCCATCACCAAACACATAGTGCAACGTCACGGCGGCAGTTTTAAAGTGCAAAGTGAATTGGGCGTGGGCTCTTGTTTTTCGCTGTTGTTTCCGCCGTCCAGGGTCAAGTTCGAAACGCAAGAGACCTATTTGGTGCCTGTTTTGAGCGAAGCAACCGCTTGAAGCAGTTGTTGCCCCGACGCCTCCAGGCTGTCGTTGTTTTGAATTTCAAAGAAGGCGCAGCCTGCTGTTGGCACGATGTCAATCAGCCGGTTCAAGCGCTGCTCAATCTCTGGAAGCGATTCCCGGTTTCTGAGCAGTAAGCGACGTCTCAACACTTCTTTGTTGGCGGTGATGTGCAAGATACCCATGCCCGGGAAAGCCAGAGCCGCCTGAGGCAGGTGTTCGCGTGAGCCGTTCACAAAGACTTGCTTTTGGGCCAAAGGCACTATTTGTGCATGGCGAATCCCGTACTGATGCCCGTTGGCTTGCCAATGCAGGGCAAAGGATTGAGCGGCCAACAGTCGCCTGAACTCCTCCGGCGCTACGCTTTCGTGGGCCTCGCCTTGCGGCACTCTGGGCCGGTCAATCGTGCGCTGCGCCCAATGTGCGGGCAGATGGTCAGGCAGGTTCGAGCGCAACCAAGCCAATAAAGTGTCTTTACCCACACCCGATGGGCCGATCACATAAATCAAAGCGGCGTTCATGTGCGTAATGCCACGTTGTCAATCCATACAAAATTATCGCCAGCATGTGGCTCAGCAAAGACCGATAAGTGCGTGAATCGACAAGGCGGCAATGCATCAAACCGCTCTT
>CANBWK010000060.1 GCA_947373105.1 Comamonadaceae bacterium
GTTTCGGGGTCAATACCGCGCACAGCACCAATCATTTCGGAAGCAAACAGAATATTTTCGACCGGTATCACCTTGGTCAAAAGGTCGATGCCGGGCTGGTGGTAAACGCAGGTGTCAAAGAAAATGTTGTTCAGCAAATGGTCTTGCAACAAAGGCTTTTTCAACTCTTGCGCCAGGCCACGGAAACGGCCCCAGTGGTAAGGCACCGCGCCACCGCCATGCGGGATCAAGAACTTCAGGGTCGGAAAGTCCTTGAACAAATCACTGGTCAGGCACTGCATGAAAGCCGTGGTGTCGGCGTTCAGGTAGTGCGCGCCGGTCGTATGAAAGCAGCTGTTGCAACTGGTGCTCACGTGGATCATGGCGGGGATGTCGTACTCCACCATTTTTTCGTAAATGGGGTACCAGTGCTTGTCGCTCAGTGGCGGCGATGTCCAGTGCCCACCGGATGGATCGGGGTTCAGGTTGATACCCACATTGCCGAATTGCTCTACGCACTTGACCAGTTCAGGAATGCACGTGGCGGGGTCCACACCAGGCGACTGCGGCAACATGGCTGCAGGCACAAAATGGTCAGGGAAAAGTTGCGCGACACGAAAGCACAGCTCATTGCAAATGGCGGCCCAAGTGGCCGAGACATTAAAGTCGCCAATGTGGTGCGCCATGAAACTCGCACGCGGGCTGAAGATGGTGATGTCCGAGCCACGCTCCTTCATCAATTTAAGTTGATTGGTCTCGATCGATTCGCGCAACTCGTCATCGCTGATTTTCAAATCCGAAACCTTGGGCATCATGGCCGGGTCCGCAATGCCTGCAATTTGCTGGTTCCGCCAGGTTTCCAGCGCCTTGGGAGCTGTGGTGTAGTGACCGTGACAGTCGATGATCAAAGCTTGTTTCATGGAAAGACTCGTGGGTTGGAGGGGTTGTGTCGATTGTCGCCCCACAGCCCCGAATGCAAAACCCCTGAGTGCCATCTAGCAGATAGAACAAAAACAAATAACAACTGCAAAGGTATGTAAAATTTAAACCATGGACCTCAAACAGCTCGAATACTTTGTGCGCGTGGCCGAAATGGGCAGCTTCACACGGGCCGCCCTGGCGCTGAACGTGGCGCAGCCTGCCCTGAGCCGGCAGGTGCGCCTACTGGAAGTGGAGTTGCGGCAAAACCTGCTGGTGCGCAACGGCCGAGGCGCCACGCCCACCGAGGCAGGGCAAGTCCTGCTGGAACACGGGCGCGGCATCTTGCACCAGGTCGAACGCGCACGCGAAGAACTGGGGCGGGTGCGCACCGGTTTGACCGGCCAAGTGACGCTGGGCATGCCGCCCAGTGTGGCGCGGGTTTTGACGGTCCCCCTGACACGCGCCTTTAGGTTGGCCATGCCTGAAGCCAAACTGTCCATCAGCGAGGGTCTGAGCACAGCCATGCAAGAAGGTTTGCTCAACGGCAGGCTCGACATTGCCATGCTGTACAACGCCACCCGCAGCACGGGATTGGAGTTAACGCATCTGGTTAGAGAAGAATTGCTCCTCGTGCAAGCCCGCCCTCCAGGCTTGCAAGAAGACCCTCCCCCACCGCCCATTGACTTGCATGCGGTGGCGGCGCTGCCCTTGGTGATTCCGAGTCGACCCAATGCGATTCGAATGCATGTGGAGTCCGCCATGGCGCGCATCGGATGCCATCCGCACGTCGCTTTTGAAATTGACGGGGTGCCGGCGATCCTCGATTTGGTCGCGGATGGGGCGGGCGCTGCTATTTTGTCGCGCAATGCTGTTGCCCGATCCATTCAACCTTCGGCCTTCAGCGTGCGCGCCATCAGTTCGCCGCCATTGACCATCGACTTGAGCACCGCCATCAGCTCCTTGCGGCCCTCCACATTGACGCAACAAGCCACATTGAATTTGATCCGTGAAACCGCACAAAAACTCTTAAGCTCAACGCCATGACAAAACCTTTTTCCGTTACGGCAGTTCTGTCCGCAAGCCTATTCGTCGCCATGGTCTCAATGACGCCAACCGCAATGGCGCAAACCCCTTACCCGAGTAAACCGATCCGACTGATCGTGCCCTTTACGCCAGGGGGCAGCACCGATATTTTGGCCCGATCGATTGGCCAGGAACTGACCAAAGCTTGGGGGCAGAGCGTGATCATCGACAACGTGCCCGGCGCAGGTGGCAGCATTGGTGCAGACAAAGTGGCCAAGGCCCCGGCCGATGGCTACACCTTGCTCATGGGTCACATTGGTACCTTGGCCGTGAACCCCAGCCTCTATCCCAAATTGCCCTACAACCCGGTCAAAGACTTTGCGCCCGTGGCTTGGGTGGCCCGGGTGCCCAATATCCTTGTGGTCAATTCGGCGGTCCCCGTCAAGAGCGTGCAAGACTTGGTGGCCTATGCCAAATCCAAGCCCGGACAACTGAGCTACGGCTCGGGCGGCAACGGCAGCGCTGCTAATCTGGCCACGGAGTACTTCAAAATGCAAACGGGCACAGCCATCGTGCACATCCCCTACCGGGGCACAGCCCCCGCGGTGACCGACTTGATCGGCGGACAAATTCAACTGGTGTTCACCGGCGCACCTGCGGTGCTCGGACACATCAAAAGCGGCCAACTCCATGCATTGGCTGTCTCCAGCCCGAAGCGACTCGATGCCATGCCAGACCTTCCTACCGTGGCCGAGTCTGGCTATAAAAATTTTGAAGCCGACCAATGGTACGGTGTGGTCGCCCCCGCAGGGACACCCAAAGACATCGTGCAAAAACTCAATGCGCAAATCAACGTGGCATTGAACTCGCCCGAATTGAAAAAACGCTTGAGCGCTGAAGGTGCCATAGCCACACCCGAATCCCCCGAAGCTTTTGGCAAACTCATCGCCCATGAAATTGCACGTTGGCAACCCGTCATCAGCTCGGGCAGAGTCAAGGCGGATTGAGTTTTTCTGGCAATTGCACCCCACGGGCAATCACCATGCAGAGCACCACAATGCCTGCAGCAGCAACAAGTAAGGCTTCGGCCAACCCGCTGGCGTCAAGACAGCGGGCCATCAAAGACACGCCCACCGTTTGCCCAAAAAACAAAGTACAAGCAAACAAAGTGATGGCCATGCTTTGGGCATGCGGCGCCATTTGCGTGGCTTGCATTTGCAGGGTGTTGTGCATCATGTAAAAACCCAAGCCCGACAAAGTACAGCCCAGCACCGCCAACACAGGCCAATCGGCCAGCGCCAGCAGACACATGCCCACAGCGATCAAGCTCCCGCCCCACCAAGCCAGGCCCTTCTCACCCAGCAAGGCCATACTTTGCCGCGCCAATTGGCTGTAAATCAAACCGGCCACACCATACAGCACCATGACGGTGCCTGCTTCAGACAAAGAAAATCCAAAATGCGCCACCAAACGAATCGGAAAGAAGGCCAGAGTGCCAAGGACCAAGGCACCTTGCGCCAAGGTGGCGCCCAAAACCCACTGCACACGCGATTCAGTCAGTAAACGCAGGGTACTCTGCCAATAGTTCACCAAGGACACGGCTTCTTCAGGGGCAACAAAGCGCGGCAGTGTTTTCAATTGCGAATGCATGCGCCAAACTGCCAAACCAAAAAGCACACCCAAACCGACAAAGGCAAAACGCCAGCCCCAATGCTGGGTGACAAAGCCACCAAACCATTGCCCCACCATCATCCCAAAGACGGTGGCGCCCATCAAACGGGCCAATGCTTCTTGGCGTTGGGCGTTGGGCACATGGTCTCCGACCCACGCCACGGACAATGGAATGATCCCCGCTGCTGCAGCGCCCATGGCCGCACGGGCCAACACCAGCGCATCCAAGCTGGGCGATATGGCGGTGATCCAACTCAAGACAGCCGAGGCCAATGTCGCCAGCCAAATGACGCGCAATGGGCCCACACGGTCACCCAAAGGGCCATAGAACATCTGCAAGACACCATAAGAGATGGTGTAGGCCGCGATCACATTGGCAGCGTCTCCAGTTGTGACCGCAAACTCCTGACCCAAGCCCCCCAGCATCGGATCACACATGCGCATCGAAGCCATGCTGCAAAAAGACGACAAGCCCACCAACCGAACTGGCGAAATAGCTTTCATTGCGCTAAAAATTTATTGTTTTGCCAAGAAGGCCGCACCACTTCACTGTGATCACGCAAGGACAGGCCTGAAAGCGATGTGGCGCCTATGGCCAAACCGGTGGCTTGACTGCAGGAGAGGCCTTGCATTCTTTTGAGGGCCACGGACAACATGCCCTCAGTAGGATCGCCCAAAGGGTGGCTCAGGTCATCGTTGGCCGCGCATTGGGGTGCCATGCCATCTGAAAATCCGCCCTCGCCTTTGGCATTGACCCCTTCAAGCTCCATGCCAGCGTAGGTCAAACCACAATTGTCTTGCGGGTAGAAACCATAAGGCTTGCCACATGTGGTGGTGCCAATCAATTCAACCTGCACATTCACGCCGCGCAAGCCATTGATGAAAGACTCACTGGCCGAGCAGGTGCTGCCCGTGACCAGCACATAAATTTTGGCCAGGTTCAACAAGGGGTAAACCTGATTGCCTAAACCCATGTTCGAGAACTTCATGGCATAGTTTTCTGCGCTGCGTTTGTCTGAAAAGCGGGCCATTTCAAAGGTTTGCCCTTGTGCACGCGCACTGCCGGCCACCGAATAGGCCAAGGCATTGGCAATGGCCAGATAGCCTCCACTGTTGTAACGCATGTCGACCACCAGATCGGTAATCCCCTGTTGTTTGAAATCGGTCATGGCTTGCACCAGGATATTTTCTGCGCCGGGCACATGGCTATTGAACAGCAAGTAACCCAGCTTGCCGCCAGAGGTCGTCAGAACTTTGTATTCGGCTTGTTGCAAATTGACCGCGGAAGCCAGCAGGGTTTGAGTCAGGGTCACACCCGCACGCGACAACACAAAAGTATGGGAGGCAGCGCGTGTGGGACTCAAGCCTTCAGCAAACAGGGCTGATGCTTGCGCACTGGTATCCGTTGCCAACGCACCGTCAATGCTGATAATTTGATCTCCACGTTGAATGCCACTGCTCTTGGCCGGGGTCCCGGGGTAAACGTAAGACACAGTGATCACCCGCGAGCCCGTGGCGCTGCTGGACTTGACCATCCACCCGTAACCCAGATCCGTGCTGCCCACAAAACCATTCCAGGAAGCGGTATCGATCAAAAAACTGAACTTGTCGACCGCAGTGCCCGAGGCTGTTTTGAGCGTAGTGAGCGAGTCATAAAAATAGTTGGCAACAGACCGCACCCCATTCAAAGCGCCGTTGGTGGTGACGTTGTAGCGCGCATCGTCCGCATTGAGCTTGGGTATATCGCGGTACCAAAGGTAACGCTCATTCATATAGGCTTTGATCCACTTCTTCTCATCGGCCACCGTGCCGATCGTGGTCTTGCCCGTTGCATCCGCGATGTAGGGGTTTTCTTTGGCGCAAATCTGAGCCAGTTGTGTGGACGTCGGCTCCACAGGCACAGGCACAGGCTCCGGTGCTGTGGATGAGCCGCCACCGCCTCCACCCCCGCAGGCCGTCAACAAAGCCAGCAATGATGCTGCAACAGCAGATTTGTAAAGCGTCATGGGGTTGGGGCTTTCATGTCGTGGCCGTCATATCAGGATCCCATTCTATAAATTGAACCCATTTTGATTATCCACCTACAAATCCAAAACCAATCTTGCGCTTTTAGATCGAGAGCAGCACGGCATAAAGCAATCATTTTTCGCTTGTTCATCCGGCGTTAAATACATGTCGCGGTGGTCCACTTCACCCCCCTTAACGCCGGTCAAGCAGGTGCCACAGACCCCCCCTTCACAAGCATAAGGAATGTCCACACCTTCAAACATCAAGGTATGTAAAACGGATTGTCCAGCGGGGATCTCAAACACCTGACCCGTACTGGCTATCTCCACCTCAAAAGAGGTCTCTGTCTCGGCGCTCATGCTGCAACTTTCACTGACGCCGCCTCTTGGGCCAGCAAACGGTCAATCACGCGCCGCGATTGCACGCCGCCCGCATCAATATTGAGCATCAAAAGCGCACGATCAGGATGGGCCGTCAGGTTCTTTTGCTGTTGTTCCAGCATGCCGAGGTCCTCAGAAAAAATGCCGCCTTGGCCTTTGCGGATTTGATCCGTCAAAGCCGCATCGTGCGGCTTGAACTGGCGCACCATGCCCCAGAAATAATGGATGCTGGTTTCGGTCTCCGGCGTGATGAAGTCCACCACCACGCTGTAGGCTTTGTGCTCCGGAGCCGCTTCGTAGCCGCCCTTGCCTGCCATGGCCACGCCCACTTCAATCAGCACATGACTGGGCGGCGTGAAGCGGCAGATCTGCCAGCGGTCGACCAACTGGTCATCTGGCAAATCGTTCGCGCGCAAAGCCATTTGCCAAAAGGGGGGTGCTTTGATGTTTTCCATGAAACGACTTGTCACCACCTTGTCGCCATCCACCGTGGTTTGGCTGGGGGTTTCGTCTATTTCGGTTTGGCCAATGCTGGTGGCGTGCACATAGGTTTCGTGCGTCAAGTCCATCAGGTTATCGATCATCAGGCGGTAATCGCAGGCGATGTGGTACAGCCCGCCGCCATAGGCCCAGTTCGGATTTTCAAACCATTCAAAAACGGGCATGGCCGCTTCGTCAGCCAGGTCGGCATGGCCCGGCCAGACCCAAATAAAACCATAGCGCTCGAGCACCGCAAAACGCTTGATTGGCGGGAAGCCGCGCACCCGCTGGCCCGGCATGGCCACGGTCTTGCCGTCGCACCCCATCTCGAGGCCGTGGTACCCACAGACCAATTTGCCATCACACACTTTGCCCAGAGACAATGGGGCGCCACGGTGCGGGCAAAAGTCTTGTACCGCAGCGGCTTTATTTTCAAGGCCGCGAAAAAAAGCAATGCTTTCACCGCAAACCATTCGTGCCAAGGGTTTGTCTGTCAATTCGTGTGACTGACAGGCGACGTACCAGGTGTTTTTCAGAAACATAAAAGTCCTTTCAAGCCTTCAAAGCGTGCTCACGCGAGACGCCTAATAAACGGTCCAGTAATTCGGGTTGCGCCTGCAAAGCTTCTGCAGGACCACTGTGTACCACTCGCCCTTGGTCCAGCACCACCGCGCGGTGGCTGATGGCCAAAATGGCCTGAGGGTGTTGTTCCACAATGATGGCCGACAGCCCTTCATCGCGCGTGATGCGTGCAATGGCTTTGAGCAGCTCCTCGACAATGATGGGGGCCAAACCTTCGAGCGGCTCATCCAGCAACAACAATCGTGGGTTCAGCACAAGGGCTCGGCCCACGGCCAGCATTTGTTGTTCGCCGCCTGACAACTGTGTGCCCAGATTGGTCTTGCGTTCAGCCAGTCTAGGGAACAACTCATACACACGCTCTGGTGTCCAAGCGCGCGCCAAGTGGCCTGGCCTCGCAGGCCTGGCCACTGCTGTCAGGTTCTCATGCACCGTCAGCGATTTGAAAATATTACGCTCTTGCGGCACCCAGCCAATGCCTGCGGCTGCACGTTCGTGCGAAGGCATTGTGTGCAAAAGCACACCGGCCAAGGTCATCTCACCCGCATGCTGACGGGTCGCCCCTGCGAGCGTGTCCATCAAGGTGGTTTTACCTGTGCCATTGCGCCCCAGAAGGGCCAAGGTTTCGCCTTCGGCCAAAGTAAAACTCACATCGTTGAGCACCACAGCCTCGCCGTAGCCCGCGCTCATTGCATGGACTTGCAACAGATCAGCCATGCGCCAGCTCCTCGCCGTGACCCAGGTAAACGGACTTCACTTGCGGATCGTTGGCAATTTCTTGCGGTGTGCCTTCGGTCAGCACCGCACCGTTGACCAGCACGGTGATGCGGGTTGCAAAATCAAAAACCAAATCCATGTCGTGTTCAATGAGCATCACCGATACATCGGCGGGCAATGCCGCCACGGTGTGCAGCAACTCCTCGCGTTCCCCTGCGGGAACACCCGCAACAGGCTCATCAAGTAACAACACACGCGGCTCACAGGCCAAGGCAATCGCCATCTCCAACAAACGGCGTTTGCCGTAAGCCAGCACCTCGGTGCGTTGGTTCATGACCTCCGTCAGTCGAAACAGGGACAACAGCTCTTCGCACCGCGCCACCACTTTGCGGTTCGCACCCAAGGGCTGCCACCAACGGCCGCCCAATCCTTGTTGTTGAGAGACCACCATGGCCAGCGTTTCCAACGGCGTCATGCTGGCAAACAACTGGTTGATCTGAAATGTGCGCACCAAACCTCGTTGCACCCGCTGCTCAGGGGCCATTCGGGTAATGTCCACACCCTCCAGCGTGATGCGGCCATGGGTCGGCTCGAGCACACCCGTCATTAAATTGATCAAGGTGGTTTTGCCAGCGCCGTTGGGGCCAATCAAGGCGTGGCGGGCACCTTGTGCAATAGACAAATTGACATCTTGCGTGGCCGTGATGCCACCGAATTTTTTGACCAAACCTTCGGTCTTGAGAACAATGGGCACAGAGCTCATGCCGACTCCCCATGGGCTTTTGGTTTGCCAAACCATGACCCGGGCTTGAGCAACCGGTCACGTCCGACCAGTACCAGGACGACTAAAAACAAACCGATCCAGAAAGTCCAGTACTGCGGTGTAATGCCCGAAATCACATCATGTAAAAGCTTGAACACCACCGCACCCAATACACCGCCATACAACCAACCCACGCCACCAATCACCAGCATCAGCATCACATCGGCAGAGCGGTCCAGCGCAAAAACATCCAGCGATGCAAAGCCCGAGGTTTGCGCCAGCAAGGCGCCGGCAGCACCGGCCACACCCGCCGCCACGGTATACACCACGGCCAAACGCCCTTGCACGGCAATACCAATCGAGATGGCTCGCAAGGGGTTGTCACGCACCGCTTTAAGCGTTGCACCCAAGGGGGAGTGCACCAAGCGTCTGGCCAACACAAACAAAACAAACAGCACGGACAAAGAATACCAAGCCGCAGTTTGGCCCATCAAGTCAAACTCAAACCGGCCCAGAACCGGCCCCATGATCACACCTTGCAGGCCGTCAGAACCGCCGGTCAACCCATCGAGCTTGTTGGCCAACTCCAACAAAATCAAGGCCATGCCCAAGGTCACCATCAGGCGGGTCAAATCCGAGCCACGCAAAATAGTGAGTGAGCAGACTGCGCCCAGCACAGTGGCCCCCGCCATGCCCACGAGCAAGCCCGTCAAAGGGTCGGGCATCACCAGCTTGGCAAACAAGGCAGCGGTATAGGCCCCAAACCCAAAAAAGGCCGCATGCCCCAGCGAGACCACACCGGCATACCCCAGTATCAAATCCAGTGACACAGCAAACAAGGCCACGATGGCAATCTCGTTCACGATCAAGGCATGACCCGGCACGATCCAAGGTGCCGCAAACGCCACCAGCCAAAGCAAGGGCTCCCATGCTTTGAAGCGCGAAGGTGCCAACAAACTGTTTTGCAGGGCATTCATCATTTGCCCCCTTTGCGGACAAACAGGCCTTGCGGGCGCCACAACAAAATCACCAGCATGAGCGAATACACAATGAAAGCCCCCAGTTTGGGAACGTAATATTTACCCGCCACATCGGCCACACCCAGCAGCAAAGCGGCAAGCAAGGGCCCGGTGATAGACGAAGTACCGCCCACCGCCACCACGATCAAAAAGTAAACCATGAACTTGAGCGGAAACGTCGGGTCCAGTCCCAGCACCTCCGCACCCAATGCGCCACCCAAACCCGCCAGCCCCGAGCCGACAGCGAAGGTGGCGGCAAACACCACATTCACATTGATGCCCAAACCAGCCGCAACCCTTGCGTCGTCCACGCTGGCGCGCAGTCGGCTGCCAAAGCGGGTTTTGGCCAAAATGTATTGCAAGCCCACCGTGAGTGCGGCGCACACCGCAATGATGAACAATCGGTAATGGCCCATGCCCAATTCAAATGGCCCGCCAGTCCACAACTCGGTCCGGCCACGCAACCCGTCGGGCAACTGCATGATCTGTTGCTGCGAGCCCATGAAGTAATCGGTTGAGGCCACGGCCATGAAGGCCAAACCAATCGAAAACAAAACCTGATCCAAGTGCGGCTTCTTGTACATCGGCCGGTACAGCGTGCGCTCCAATACCGCCCCAAGCAATCCGGCGCCAGCAAAAGCGATAGGCAGACACAGCAAAAATGGCACGCCGTAACGCTGTATCAACACCACCGTGAGGTAGCCGCCCACCATGGCGAAGGCCCCGTGCGCCAGGTTGATGAAATTCATCAACCCCATCGTCACCGACAGGCCCACCGCCAAGATGAAAAGCAGCATGCCATAGGCAATGCCGTCAAAAAGAAGAGTCAACATGTGATGCGGTTCGGGTTCTCTGAGGCTGGGCCGGTTTGTTCATCCATGTAGGCGCCAGCCTGCTGGCGATGAAGTTGCAGTTACTCACAGCGCCATCGCTTGCAGGCAAGCTCCTACAGTAAGCCATCGCTTGCAGGCAAACTCCTACAGTAAGTTGTCTTGGTTACCTGGCTTTGCCCGGATCTTTCACGTCCTTGATGGTTGAAAATTCCTGGTTGTACAACTGACCGTTGACCTTCTCCACTTTGCGGATGTAGATGTTATGCACCACGTCGCGGGTTTGCGCGTCGATGAACATGGGGCCGCGGGGACTCTCAAACACCTGACCCTTCATGGCTTGAAGCAAGGCCTCACCGCCGGCGCCCTTGGTGGCCTTGGCCGCTTCGTAGATCACGCGCATGCCGTCATAGCCCCCCACGGCCATGAAGTTGGGACGCAGACAGTTGTTGGCCTTTTCAAAAGCGGCCACAAACTTCTTGTTCAAAGCCGAGTTGTGCGATGCCGAATAGTGGTGCGAGGTCACCACGCCATTGGCCACATCGCCCATGCTGTTCAAAATATCGTCATCGGTGATGTCACCGGTGCCGATCAGTTTGATGCCCGCCTTGTCCATGCCGCGCTCTGCAAACTGCTTCATGAGTGCAGCGCCTGCGCCCGACGGGACAAACACATAGACGGCGTCAGGCTTGAGATCGCGCACTTTTTGCAAGAACGGTGCAAAGTCAGGGTTGCGCATGGGCACGCGCAAAGTGTCCAACACTTGGCCACCGTTGAAGGTCAAACGGTCTTTGAAGTATTTTTCAGCATCCATGCCCGGGCCGTAATCGGACACCAGCGTGACGACTTTCTTAATGCCGTTATTCGGTGCCCAATCGGCAATGGCCACCGCCGCTTGCGGCAGGGTGAAACTGGTGCGAATGATGAAGGGCGAGGCTTCGGTGATGCTCGATGTGGCCGCCGCCATCACCACCAGAGGTGTTTTGGATTGGGTGGCGATCGGTGCCGTGGCCAGTGCCAGTGGGGTCAAACCAAACCCGGCCAACACGCTGACCTTTTCATTGACCACCAACTCTTGCGCAATGCGCTTGGTGACATCGGGTGCGCTGGTGTCATCTTTGACGATCAGCTCCACTTTTTTGCCCGCCACGGTGTCACCGTTTTGCGCCATGTACAAACGGACTGCGGCTTCAATCTGCTTGCCGGTTGAGGCAAAGGGTCCGGTCATGGGCAAGATCAGGCCGATCTTGAATTTGTCTTGGGCCATGGCGGTGCCAGCACTGGCCAGCACCATGGCACCTGCGAGCGTGCGCAGAAAAAATCGTTTTTGCATGACTAAAGTCTCCTGAGGGGGTGGGGTGAAAAAATGCTGCGAGCCTGGGTTCAGGCTCGCTTGCGAATAAGTTGAACGCCCGGCATGGACGCGGTCAGCGGGCTGCGCATGGCTTCGCGCAAATTAGTCTGTGCCAACCTGGAGTGTTCCAGCATGAGGGACTCGGCACGCGCACCTTCCCGTTGGGCAATGGCCGTCAAGACTTGTCGATGCTGGTGCTGCGCCACGACCAACATGTCGCGGGCTTGTTGGGTATGCGATTGCACACCCACAAAACCCGAAGGTGAGGCAAAGGGCTGACTGATCAAGCGTTCCAACTCGCGCACCAGCACCGAACTGCCTGAGAGCTCGGCCAAAACCGTGTGAAACTTCTGATTCAACACCACATAGGCAGAAAAGCTTTCGTCCGTCAGCGTTGACTCCGACAGGACCCCATCAATTTCATCCAGGCACTGTTGTGCATGACGTAGCGTGATGGGCGCAGCACCGCGTTCGGCAGCCAAACGTGCCGCCAAGCCTTCGACCGTGCCACGCAATTCAATCGCGTCGGACACTTCGGTTTCCGAAAAAGTACGTACGGCAAAACCACCACTGGGCAAGGCGTCCAGCAAACCCTCTTGTTCGAGGCGAATCAAGGCTGCGCGAATGGGGGTTCTGGACACGCCCAACAACTCGACCAAAGTCAGCTCAGCAATCCGAGCCCCCGCAGGCAAGGCGCCAGCCAAGATCAACTCGCGCAATTTCAATTGTGCTTTGACCGACTGCGAGCCGCTTTCCTCAAGTTCATTCATGGGCCGCATTGTATACAGCGATGCCTCAAAACCGCCTCAAATGGGTCAATATCAGAGTTTCACAAGGGTTTTGACGGGCCGCTGTATCCAATTCAAGCCACCCACGCCTTGAGGATTACCGTCACAATCGGTTCATGCACAACGATCCTGCGCCTGAACCCATCGGCATTGCCGAAGCCTTTTGGTTCTGGCTGAAGATCGGCTTCATCAGCTTTGGGGGGCCCGCAGGTCAAATTGCCTTGATGCACCAAGAGCTGGTCGAGCGCAAACGCTGGATTTCAGAGCGGCGTTATTTACATGCGCTGAACTACTGCATGGTGTTGCCCGGACCCGAGGCGCAACAATTGGCCACCTACATCGGTTGGCTGATGCACCGCACCTGGGGCGGCGTGATGGCAGGCGTCTTGTTTGTGCTGCCCTCCTTATTGATACTGATCGGTCTGTCCTGGATTTACGTCGCCTACGGGCACGTGGACTGGATTGCGGGGCTTTTTTACGGCATCAAACCGGCCGTGACCGCCATCGTGTTGCAAGCGGCCCACCGCATGGGAACGCGTTCACTCAAGCACCCCACCCTTTGGGCCATTGCAGCGTTTTCATTTGTGGCCATGGCCGTCTTCAATTTACCTTTTCCGGCCATCGTGATCGCGGCAGCGGCCTGTGGCTGGCTCATCAGCCGCGTGCGGCCAAACGTCTTTCAGGCAGCACAGGGTCATGGCACCACGTCCATCACAACCCGACCTGCGTTGATCGATGACGACACACCTCGTCAAGCACACACCCATTTTTCTGTCCGGCGCTTAACGCTGGTGACTGTGACAGGCTTCATTTTGTGGGCCTTGCCCATGGGCGCCTTGGTGCTGGTGTGGGGGTGGGACCACACGCTGGCGCAAATGGGCTGGTTTTTCACCAAAGCCGCCCTGCTCACTTTTGGCGGCGCTTATGCGGTGCTTCCCTACGTCTACCAAGGCGCGGTTGAACAATTTTCCTGGGTGACTGCCACGCAAATGATGGACGGTTTGGCGCTTGGTGAAACCACCCCCGGCCCTTTGATCATGATCGTGGCATTCGTCGCTTATCTGGGCGGTTATACAGGCGCCTTGTTTGGCACAGCGCATGTGTTCGCGGCCGGCGCACTGGCCGCCTGTGTGGCCACATGGTTCACTTTTTTACCTTCCTTTATTTTCATCCTGGCTGGCGGGCCCTTGGTCGAGTCGACACATGGCAAGTTGCAACTGACTGGCCCCTTGACGGCCATCACAGCCGCTGTGGTCGGTGTGGTGCTGAACCTGACTTTGTTCTTGAGTTACCACGTTTTCTGGCCGCAGGGTTGGACAGCACAAACCCTGCTGGGTGGCATAGACGGGTTCAGTATCGCCATCGCGTTCATGGCGGCCATGGCCCTTTTGCGCTTCAAACGCAGTGTGATGGAAGTGATTGCTGTGAGTGCATTTATGGGTTGGCTGTTCACAATGTTCAACCCGTGAAACAAACCCATTCGCACCCCGGGCCAGAAAAGGGTGGGCAATAAAGTCAGGTTGACGGGTGATGCCCATGACTTTCGCAGCGGCTTGCTTACAAAGTAGGATACCCACAGCCTGCTACATTACCGTCAGCACAATGCAAATGGCGTTCGTGCTTACCCCAGAGAAAAACATCTTTTGCCATTACTCACAGCATGGGCTTCCCAAGTCCCAACGCTACGGCACACCCTGTCAAACGAAATATGAACCCCACTTCTTACACCTTGGTCGCCAAGGCACTCCACTGGCTCATGACCGCATTGATCGCAGGCATGCTTGTGCTGGGCTTTTACATGGCCGACTTGCCCTTGTCTCCAGAAAAACTAGCGCTGTATTCTTGGCATAAATGGGTGGGTGTAAGCGTCTTTTTACTGGTCTGGTTACGCCTGCTGTGGCGCATCACGCACCGTCCACCCGACTACCCTGCCAGCATGTCCCGCATCACCCAAGGATTGGCACATATGGGCCACTTGGGTTTGTATGCTTTGATGATTGCCATCCCTTTGACCGGTTGGCTGATGAGCTCGGCCAAAGGCTTCCAAACTGTGTGGTGGGGGGTTTGGCCCATTCCAGACCTGCTGGCCAAAGACAAGGCCTTGGGAAACACCTTGCAAGAAGTGCATGAAGCACTCAACGGGCTATTGGTGCTCCTGATCGGCGGGCATGTGGCGGCCGCACTCAAACATTACTTTATGGACCGGGACGGTATCCTTCAGCGCATGCTGATGCATTGAAGTCAGCGCCCCCTTGTCCTTGGCTTACCCGGGAAATCACCATGTTCAAACATTCAACTCTTGCCCTATTGCTCGGACTGGTGGGACTCGCCCATCAGGCGCAAGCTGCCGAATACAAAACGGTGGCCATCGACAAAAGCAAAGTCACCTTCAGCTACAAACAAATGGGGGTGAGCGTAGACGGTCACTTCAACAAGTTTGTCTCTCAAATGAGCTTCGATCCTGCCAAACCGGCCAATGCCAAAGCATCGATAGAAATCGAACTGGCCAGCGTGGATGCCGGCTCGTCCGAAGCCGATGAAGAAGTCATGGGTAAATCCTGGTTCAACGTCAAGAGCTTCCCCAAGGCGACTTTTGTCTCTACGCAGATCAAGCCTGCTGGGACTCAACAATTTGAGGTCACGGGCAAACTCAGCATCAAAGGCCAAACCCGTGACATTGCGTTTGCACTCAAACACACACCGCAAGGCGTCAACGGCGTCTTCACGGGCGGGTTTACCCTCAAGCGAGGTGACTTCACAATCGGGGAGGGGCCTTGGGCCAAGTTCGATATTGTGGCGAATGACATTCAAGTCAATTTTCAACTCACTGCCCAACCGGGCAAATAATTTTTAAACTGGAGCATCCTCATGAAAAAACTCAATCGCATCGCTGCTACTTTGGCACTGGCCACCTTGTTTGCAGTACCGGTCATGGCTGCGCCTGCGACCTACAAGGTCGATGGCACGCACACTTTTCCGCGTTTCTCTTACCTGCACTTTGGGTATTCCACGCAACTGAGCAGCTTCAGCAAAACCACCGGCACTGTCGTGTTTGACGCCGAAGCTAAAACCGGTTCAGTGGACATCGTGATCGATACCAAATCGGTCAACACCGGCTTCAGCGATTTCAACGAGCACATTCAGGGCGAAGATTTCCTGGACACAACCAAGTACCCGCAGGCCACTTTCAAATCCAGCAAAGTCATTTTCGATGGCGCAAAACCTTCGCAGATTGAAGGGACTTTGACACTCAAAGGTGTGAGCAAGAATGTGACCCTCACCGTCACGTCCTTCCATTCAGCACCCCACCCTTTGTCAAAGAAACCCGTTGTAGGTGCTAATGCTTTCACGATCGTGAAACGCACCGAATTCAATGCCGGTAAGTACGCCCCCTATGTTGGCGACGAAGTGCGGATCGACATCGCTTTGGAAGCCGTGGCGCAATAAGCTCAAGGCGGGGTAACCAAAGAGGTCATGCCTTTTTTAGGCGTAATACGCTTCGACGGTGCCTTTGATTTTGATCAGCAAGGGGCGCCCCTTGCGGTCGAGCGTTTTGCCAGCAGGCACCTTGACCCAGCCCTCACTCACACAATATTCCTCGACGTCGGTGCGCTCTTTGCCATTCAAGCGGATGCCGATGTCATGCTGAAACACCGCCGCCACATGGTGCGGGCTGCGGGGGTCGATCGACAAATGGTCGGGCAATTCGGGGCGTGCAGGGGTATCACTCATGGCCTGTATTTTAAACCTTGTCCAAGCCCAGCAAACGCACCGCATTGCCTTTCAAGATGCCCGGCATGACTTCGGGTTTGAATCCGGCAACTTCAAAGTCCTTGATCCAACGCTCGGGGGTGATCAGCGGGTAGTCGCTGCCAAACAGGATGCGGTCTTTCAGCAAGGTGTTGGCGTACTGAATCAACTGCTTGGGAAAGTACTTGGGGCTCCAGCCTGACAAATCGATCCACACATTCGGTTTGTGCGTCGCCACGCTCAAGGCTTCGTCCTGCCACGGAAAGCTCGGGTGCGCCATGACAATTTGCATGTCCGGCCAGTCAATGGCCACATCATCGAGGTGCATCGGGTTGCTGTAGGCCAAGCGCAAACCGCCTCCGCAGCGCATGCCCGAGCCAATGCCGCTGTGACCGGTGTGGAAAATGGCCGGCATTTTGTGCTCGTTGATGACGTCGTAAATCGGCCAAGCCATCTTGTCGTAAGGATGGTAGCCCTGCACAGTGGGGTGAAACTTAAAACCTCTGACGCCCTCTTCTTTGATCAAGCGCTCGGCCTCGCGGGCGCCCATCTTGCCTTTGTGCGGGTCGATGCTGGCGAACGCGATCATCATGTCGCTGTTGTCGCGGGCGGCTTTGGCAATTTCTTCATTGGGAATGCGGCGTCGCCCTAATTGGGACTCGCTGTCGACGGTGAACATCACCAAGCCCATCTTGTGCTGGCGGTAATAAGCCACGGTTTCATCAATGGTCGGGCGGCGATTGCTGCCAAAAAATTTGTCCGCCGCGCGGTCGTATTCTTCGCCGTAATTGTCAAACGGGTTCCAACAACTCACTTCAGCGTGGGTGTGGATGTCGATCGCGACCAGGTCTTCGTATTTCATAGGATCTCCAAAAAGTTCAAGCCGCAGCAGTCTGGCGCACAGGCGCTTCCTTGATCGGCAAATTGAGCACAGCGGCAGCCACTGCCAAGGCGATGTCGGCGTACCACATCCACGCATAGTCACCTTGTTGCGTGATGGCCAAGCCGCCCAGCCACGCACCCAGGAACCCTCCAATTTGATGCGACAACAAAGTCAAACCAAACAAGGTGCCCATGTACCGGATACCAAATAACTTACCCACCAAGGCCGCCGTGGGCGGCACAGTGGCCAGCCAGGTCAGGCCCAAACCTGCGGCAAACAGGTAAAAAGTCAGGTCTGTTTTAGGCATCCAAAGATACCAGAGCACCAAGGCTGCACGCGAAGCGTACATCAGCGCCAGTATCATTTTGCTGCGGTATTGCGACACCGCTGAGCCCACCACCAAACTGCCTGCAATGTTGGCCAAACCGATGATGGCCAGGGACCAACTGGCCACCTCCGGCGGCAAACCACACAGGTCCACCTCGCCCGGCAAATGGGTGACCAAAAATGCAATGTGAAAACCGCAGGTGAAAAAACCAGCATGAATCAAACCATAGCTCGGGGTTTTGAAGGCATCTCTCAAAGTTTGACGCAAACCCATATCAGGCTCTGTGTTGGTCTGCGATGCCTTGGTGTTGGCCGTGACTTTGTGCACCAGCGGCAAGGCCAGCAAGGTGAGTGCAGCCATGGTCCACATCGCGCCCATCCAGCCCATCCACTGAATCAGCTTTTGCGCGACCGGCGCAAACACAAACTGCCCGAGCGAACTGCCGGCATTGATCACGCCGGAAGCCTCACCGCGTGATTCTGCGGGCATGCGCTGCGCCACAGCCCCCATGAGCACCGAAAAACTGGCGGCACCTGCGCCAGCCGCTGACAAGACCCCCAGCATGATGGAAATACCGAATGCACTGGTCATGAAGGGAATCGATGCCGTCGCCACGACCATCAGCGAAACCCCACCCAACAACACGGGTCGAGCCCCATGGCGGTCGGCCAAGGCACCGGCCAGGGGCTGCACAGCACCCCAGACAAACTGACCAATGGCCATGGCCAAACTCAAACTCACGATGCCCAAGCCCGTGCTGCTGTTGATGGGGCTGAGAAACAAGCCGTTGGTCATTCGGATGCCCGCCGTGATCATCAAGATGCCTGCGGCGGCCAAGGTAATGGCCATGACGCCAGGCGATCGGAGGGATCGAAACATGTTAATCCTTTCTAGTTATCTACAGTGCGTAAACCAGCTCACGCTCGCTCTGATCGTAACCAACTTCCGTCGAACCTGCTGTCATGCGCGTAATTCAAGCGTCCGCTTTTCAAATCCAGATGGCTCCTGCTGTGCGCCGAATTATCAAGGGAAAACCCCAAGAAAAAATGCGCAGAAAGTCAGCACAATATCGTTATCAACAATAACTTTATCCATCACCCTCTGACGCGTTGAAGCGCCTGGGATGAAAACTGCACATGACTGACTTGAACACGCCTATTTTTGATCGCGCCGCAGCCCATGGCATTTCCCTGGAGATGCAAGGAGCTGTCGCCGTGGTGTGCTTGTGCCGCCCTGCCAAGCGCAACGCGTTGAACGATGGCTTGATTGAAGCCCTGCGCGATGTTTTTCAAAACCTGCCCGCCGAAGCCGGTGCGGCCGTGATTCATGGCGAGGGCAGTCACTTCTGTGCGGGTCTGGACTTGTCGGAACTCAAAGAGCGCGATGCGGGTGAAGGCATCCACCACTCGCGCAGCTGGCATGTGGCCTTGAACGCGGTTGAACAAGGCCGCGTGCCCGTGGTTGCGGCCCTGCATGGCGCGGTGGTCGGTGGTGGTCTGGAGCTGGCCAGTGCCTGCCACATTCGCGTCGCTGACGAGAGCACTTTTTACGCTTTACCCGAAGGCACACGTGGCATTTTTGTGGGCGGCGGTGGCTCGGTTCGGGTGCCCAAACTGATCGGGGCGGCACGCATGACCGACATGATGCTGACCGGTCGCGTGTACAACGCACAAGAAGGTGAGCGGGTGGGACTGGCGCAATACCTGGTGCCCACCGGAACAGCTTTGACCAAAGCGATAGAGTTGGCCAGCCGCATTGCCACCAATGCGCCGCTGACCAATTTTGCCTTGGTGCACGCGTTGCCGCGCATTGCCGAACAACCAGCGGATCACGGCTTCTTCACCGAAGCGCTGATCTCTTCCATCGCGCAAGCCGCGCCCGAAGCCAAAGCCCGTGTGCGCGCCTTCCTTGAGGGCAAAGCGGCGAAGGTTCAAAAAACATGAGCCTGTCATTCCCGCGCATGCGGGAATCCATCCGCGACATGGATCCCCGTGTTCACGGGGATGACAATGTGGCCGTGTTCACCGAAATGACAAGACAGTGATTGAAACCAAAATGAACGCCCCCTCATTCCGCCCGCTCAAGTTTGGCGTGACCCGCGTCACGCTGCGCGATGGCGAGCCTGGCACGCACTACCTGAGCGCAGATCAGCAGCTGCAGCCCTTTGCGCACCGCATGACCGATCGCTTGCAGCATTGGGCAAGCACCCAACCTGAGCACAGCTTCATGGCGCGCCGCGCCAAGATGGCAGACGGCAGCACCGGTGACTGGAAACACATCACTTATGCGCACGCTTGGCAGACAGCGCGCAGCATTGCCCAAGGCCTGATCCATCGTGGGCTGAGCGTTGAGCGCCCCGTGGTTATCCTGAGCGAAAACAGCTTAGAGCACGCGCTGCTGGCCCTGGGCTGCATGCTGGCCGGTGTTCCTTTTGTGCCCACATCGCCGCCCTACTCGCTCATCAGCGTGGACTACGACAAGCTCAAGCATGTGCTCAAAACCGTGACGCCTGGCTTGGTCTTTGC
>CANBWK010000061.1 GCA_947373105.1 Comamonadaceae bacterium
GTGGCGCGATTCAGCTTTGACATTCCCGAACTGACCGATGGCATTGGCTTTATCGTGATTGCCATGGGTGTGTTCGGTTACGGAGAAATCATCTCCAACCTGTCCAAGCCAGAAGATGAGCGTGAAGTTTTCACCGGCAAAGTGACGGGCTTGTTCCCGACCAAAGAAGACTTCAGGAACATGATTCCTGCGGTGTTGCGTGGTACCGCTATCGGTTCTATTTTGGGCATCTTGCCTGGTGGTGGTGCTTTGCTCGCGGCCTTTGCGGCCTACACGATCGAGAAGAAAACCAAACTCCGTCCAGGTGAAGTGCCTTTCGGTCAAGGCAACATCCGTGGTGTGGCTGCCCCTGAATCGGCCAACAATGCGGGTTCACAAACCTCCTTCATTCCTTTGCTGACCTTGGGCATCCCGCCCAACGCCGTGATGGCCTTGATGGTGGGCGCGATGACGATTCACAACATCCAGCCCGGCCCCCAAGTGATGACCAGCAACCCTGAGTTGTTCTGGGGACTGATTGCTTCCATGTGGATCGGTAACCTGATGCTCGTGATCTTGAACTTGCCTTTGATTGGCATGTGGATCAAGTTGCTGACTGTGCCTTACCGTTGGCTCTTCCCTGCGATTGTGCTTTTCTGCGCGATCGGTGTGTACTCCACCAACAACAACACCTTCGATATCTGGATGGTGGCGGCTTTTGGTGTGATTGGTTATATGTTCATCAAATTGGGCGTGGAACCTGCACCTTTGTTGCTCGGTTTTATTCTGGGCCCGATGATGGAAGAAAACCTGCGCCGTGCGCTGCTCTTGTCCCGTGGTGACTGGACCGTGTTTGTGACGCGTGGCTTGTCGGCCAGTTTGCTGGCGGCGGCTGTGGTGCTGCTGGTGATCGTGCTCTTGCCTTCGATTAAATCCAAACGCGAAGAAGCTTTCGTGGAAGAGTGATCTCCTGGCGAAATGCTCTTTGAAAACGGCGCCTTCGGGCGCTGTTTTCATTGGTGCTTGTCCAACTCTGCCAAAATCATGTCATGAAAAAAAATTACTATAGCTTCGCAGCAATCGCTTGGATAGCCTTTTGCATGCTGCTTTCGGTCGGTGCTCAGGCGCAAACTTACCCCAACAAACCCATTCGGCTTATCGTGCCGTTCCCGGCGGGTGGTGCAACGGATATTTTTGCCAGAACCCTTTCACAAAAGCTGGCCGAAAAACTCGGCACGACGGTCGTCGTTGACAACAAGCCCGGAGCCGGTGGCACCTTGGGCTCTGACATGGTGGCCAAAGCCCTGCCGGATGGTTATACCTTGTTGCTGGCCACGTCCAGCACGCATTCCATTGGGCCGAACTTGAATCCCAAAATGCCTTACGACGCGGTGCGGGATTTCACGCCCATCGGTCAAGTGGGCAACGCGCCCAGCATCATGCTGGTGCCCAATTCGTCGCCCGCCAAGACGGTGCAAGAATGGATCGATTACGCCCGCAAAAATCCGGGGCGTTTGAACTACGCCTCCAGTGGCAACGGCACCATTGTGCAATTGACGGCGGAGTTGTTCAAGGCACAGGCGGGACTGTTTGTGGTTCACATTCCCTACAAGGGCACGGCGTTGGCCATGCCGGATTTGATCAGCGGCAAAGTGGACGTGTTGTTTGACTCCTTGCCCACAGGCTTGCCTCACGTGCGCGATGGTCGTTTGCGTGCCCTGGGCGTCACGACTGCGCACCGCACGCCTTTGGCCCCTGGTGTTCCGCCCATCTCAGACGTTTTACCGGGTTACGAGTCGACCACTTGGTTTGGTTTGTTCGGCCCGCCAGGTTTACGCCCTGAACTGGTCAATCGCATCAACACGGCTGCCAATCAGGCACTGAAAGAGGCGGAGGTTGCAGACAAATTGCAAAAGCTGGGCATTGAAGCGATCGGCGGTACGCCTGCAGAATTTACAAGCATGTTGGCCAGCGAGTCGGCCAAATGGAAAAAAATCATCAATGAACGCAAAATTTCGATGGACTGACCTGATATGACTTTCAATTTCAATGCCCCTTACAGCAGCGCGCGACTGCCCTTGTTTGCTCGCAATGTGGTCTCCACATCGCACCCCCTGGCTGCGCAAGCGGGACTTCGCATGATGCTCAAGGGCGGCAACGCAATCGATGCCGCCATTGCCGCAGCGGCCACACTGACCATCACCGAGCCCGTCAGCAATGGCCTGGGATCTGACGCTTTTTGTATTTTATGGGATGGCCAACAACTGCATGGTCTGAATGCCTCGGGCAACGCGCCTCAGAGCTGGACGCCTGATTACTTCAAACGCAAATACGGATCCGATGTGGCCACGCCCCCCAAACGTGGCTTTGATTCTGTAACGGTGCCCGGCGCCGTCAGCAGTTGGGTTGCGCTCAGCGAACGGTTTGGCAAGCTGCCTTTTGCCGACTTGATGGAGCCGGCCATTGACATTGCCGAGCGCGGTTATTTGTTGCCTGTTGTTGTTCAACAAAAATGGGCAGCGGCCACACCGGAATTGCAATCAATGCCCGGCTTCGCTGAGGGGTTTTTACCTTGGGGACGTGCCCCCGATGTGGGCGAGCTGTTTAAATTCAAAGCCGCAGCCCGCGGCTTGAGGGCGATTGCGCAGACCAAGGGTGAGGCTTTTTACGGTGGCGAAATCGCGCAAGCCATTGAGCGCTTCAGTGCCCAACATGGCGGTACCTTGACGGCCCGAGATTTTGCAGCCTATCGGCCCGAATGGGTCACCCCTATTGCCCAGAATTACCGTGGCTACACCCTGCACGAGATTCCGCCAAACGGCCAAGGCATTGCTGCTCTCATAGCCTTGGGAATTTTGGAACATTTTGATGTGACCGGTTTACCAGTGGATGGCGTGGATTCTCAGCATTTGCAAATTGAGGCGATGAAGCTGGCCTTTGCCGATGTCTACCGTTATGTGGCCGAACCCAGCGCGATGGAAGTCACACCCGCTCAAATGCTGGACCCGGCCTATCTGGCCAGCCGGGCCAAGTTGATTCAAATGAACAAGGCGCAAGATTTTGGCGCAGGCAATCCGGTCAAGGGGGGCACGATCTATCTGACTGCTGCTGACGAGAACGGCATGATGGTCAGTTTCATTCAGAGCAATTACATGGGGTTCGGTTCGGGTTGCGTGGAGCCTGAGTTTGGTGTCAGTTTGCAAAACCGCGGGCATGGCTTCAACGTGCAGTCGGGTGGTTTGAATCCTGCCAACTTGGTGGCGCCTGGCAAGAGACCTTTCCACACCATTATTCCTGCCTTCCTCACCAAAGACGGCCAGCCGGTGATGAGCTACGGCGTGATGGGCGCCAATATGCAACCGCAAGGCCATATGCAGACCTTGGTCCGGATGCTCGACTATGGTCAAAACCCGCAGGCCGCATGCGATGCACCCCGCTGGCGTTACAACGCGGGTTACTCGATTAACGTAGAAGCCAATATGAACGCGCAGACCGTCCAAAGTTTGTCTCAACGTGGACACCACATGGATGTGATCAACGACTCGTACCAAGACTTTGGTGCGGGCCAATTCATTTGGCGCATGGGCGACCCCAAAGTGCAGGGCTATGTGGCCGCCAGCGATTCGCGTCGTGATGGTCAGGCGGTTGGGTTTTGACGGCGACAGCGCAAAAGAATCACCTCACCAGTGGCTTGTTGTTGGCGGCGGTAGGCTCCATTGCATTCAGCGGCAAGGCCATCATCGTCAAGTTGGCCTACCGTCATGGCGTGGATGCCGTGACTTTGCTGATGCTGCGTATGTTGTTCGCCTTCCCTTTGTTTCTGATCATGGCGTGGTGGGCGGGGCGCGGCAAGGCTTCCATGACACGCCAAGATTGGTTCGGCATTGTGGGGCTCGGTTTTACCGGTTATTACCTTTCAAGTTATTTGGATTTTCTGGGGCTCGAATACATCAGCGCTTCATTTGAGCGTTTGATTTTGTACCTCAATCCCACCCTGGTTTTGGTGTTGGGGTGGTGGGTCTATCAACGGCAAATCAGCCCTCGCCAAGTAGTTGCCATGGGCGTGAGTTACAGCGGTGTGTTGCTGGTCTTTGCGCATGAATTGAGTTGGACGGGCACGAACGTATGGCTCGGCTCGGGTCTTGTTTTTTGCAGTGCTGTGACCTATGCCGGGTACCTGACCTACAGTGGTCAACTGGTTCAGCGTTTGGGCTCACTTCGTTTGGCCGGATGGGCCAGTTCGGCCGCTTGTGTGTTTTGCCTGATGCAGTTTGCCTTGTTTCGTCCCCTGTCGCTGGAAGGGGTCGCGACCCAAGTGCTTGGGTTGTCCCTGCTCAATGCCATTGCATGTACAGTGTTGCCGGTACTCTTGGTGATGATGGCGATTGAACGCATTGGCCCAGGGTTGACGGCCCAAATTGGGATGATCGGGCCGATGTCGACCGTATCGATGGGTGTTTTGCTGCTGGACGAACCCTTCAACGGGTGGATCATTGCAGGAACTATTTTGGTGGTGAGCGGTGTTTTTTGGGTCACGCGTGCGGCGCGTGTTTAACTTTTAATTCAAGGAGATTGACATGGACTTAGGTATTGCAGGCAAATGGGCGCTGGTCGGTGGCGCGAGCAAAGGTTTGGGCTGGGGCTGCGCACGAGCGCTGGCGCATGAAGGTGTCAACGTGGTGATGGTCGCTCGAGGTGCTGAGGTCTTGAATGCGGCTGTAGCGGTGATGCAAGCTGAAGTAGGACCTCAAGTCAAATTGATCGCGGTAGCGGCGGACATCACCACCGAGGCTGGGCGAGATGCCTTGTTCCATGTCGCTGGGGGGCCTGGTAAAAACTTTGACATCGTGGTCACCAACGCGGGCGGACCGCCTCCTGGGGATTTCCGTGACTGGGACCGCGATGCCTGGATCAAGGCCATTGACGCCAACATGCTCACCCCGATCGAGCTGATCAAAGCCACGGTGGACGGCATGGCTGCTCGTGGCTTTGGCCGGATTGTGAACATCACTTCCAGCTCGGTGAAATCACCCATCGATGTGCTGGGCCTGTCCAATGGCGCGCGCAGTGGCCTGACGGGTTTTGTGGCCGGCACATCGCGCAGCAAGATTGCGGGCCAGGGGGTGACCATCAACAACTTGTTGCCCGGTCGCTTTGATACCGACCGCATTCGCTCTACCTTGCCAGCCATGGCCCAGAAAGCGGGCAAGACCGTCGAGGAAATGCGTGTCATTCAGCAAGCGCAAATCCCTGCTGGGCGTTACGGCAATCCGCAAGAGTTTGGCGCGATCTGCGCTTTCTTGTGCAGCCAGCACGCGGCGTACATGACGGGTCAAAACGTGTTGGCCGATGGCGGAGCCTACCCAGGCACGTACTGAATTTTCAGGGCGCTCTAGTTGGTTCCTGAGCGCCTTGAAGAGACCACAATGCCCCCCACGATCAGGGCAAAAGCCAGTACATGGTAGAGGTGGGGCAACTCACTGAGAAAAGCGGCAGATATCAGGGCTGCAAACAGCGGGGTCAGGTTGGAGAAAAAACCGGCCACTGCAGGGCCCGCCAGTCGAACGCCTTCCCCCCAGCAGCGGTAAGCCAAAACAGAAGGCCCGATAGCCACGAAAGCCAGGGCGCTCAACAAAGGCCAGCCCAAACTGATGTGGGCGTCGGTCCACGTCCATTCTGCTGCAGCGAATGCCCCAGACCAGCCCAAACCAAAAATCACCTGGCCCATTAAGAAGGCAGACCAGTTCTGGCGTAATGCTTCAGGCTCAGCACGCCGCGTCAATAGCCAACTGTAGAGCGACCAGCAGGCCGTGGCCAGCAGGATGTAGAGGTCACCCGGTACAAATTTGACTTGCAAAAGTTGCTCCCATTCACCGCGACACATCACCACTGCGACGCCAGCAATGGACATCAAGGCCCCAACCACTTGGGTTACACGCACAGGGGCTTTGAAAAACAAGGCACCCAAGACGAGCATGAAGACGGGACTGCTCCCCGCCACCAAGGTGACGTTCAGTGGGGTGGAGGTTTGCAAGGCGAGATATTGCAAAGCGTTGTAGCAACCCACACCCAACAAGCTGAGAACAACAAAGCGAGGCCAGTGTGCCCACAATCCGCTGCTTGTACGAAAAACGTTGTAGGCCATGGGAAGCAAAATAAAAAAGGCGAAAACCCAACGCAAAAAATTCAAGGTAATCGGCGGCACCAAAGGGCCAACCAAACGACCAACAACGGCATTACTGGCCCAGAGCAAGGGTGGAATCGTGAGCAAGAGCGCGGTGCGCAAGGCCAATTTTTGTGTCATGAGGGTGACTTTACCTCTGGCAGCGTGAATTTTCTGTCGCGCACAGTCAGACTTTTCGTGGCACAGTTGAAGTTGAGTCTTTTTTATTTTTTACGTGCTGGAGACACCCATGAGCTTGACCGTACAGATTGCCAAAAATGGCGGACCTGAAGAAATGAAACTGGTGGATTTGCCTGTGGGCCAGCCAGGCCCCGGTGAAATCCGTATCCGCCACAAAGCCATTGGCTTGAATTTCATCGACGTCTACCAACGCTCGGGACTCTATCCATTTCCCATGCCCTTGAGCTTGGGCATGGAAGCCTCTGGTGTCGTTGAAGCGGTGGGCGAGGGCGTCACACACCTGAAAGTGGGTGATCGCGCCGCCTACGCCAGCAGCCCTCCCGGCAGCTACTGCCAAGAGCGTGTGATGCCCGCCAAAAACGTATGCAAATTGCCCGATGCCATCAGCTTTGAAACCGGTGCGGCCATGATGCTCAAGGGCCTGACGGCTCAGTACCTGCTCAAACGCACTTTACCGCAAGGCGGTTTGAAGGCGGGAGATTTTGTCTTGTTCCATGCGGCCGCCGGGGGCGTGGGTCTGATTGCCTGTCAGTGGGCCAAGGCATTGGGATACCAGTTGATCGGCACCGCAGGCAGCGACGCCAAGTGCCAATTGGCCAAAGACCACGGAGCGACCCATGTCATCAACTACAGCACCGAAGATTTTTTGGTGCGTGTGAAAGAAATCACCGGCGGCAAAGGCGTGAAAGTGGTTTACGACTCGGTCGGCAAGGACACCTGGGACAAATCCTTGGATTGCCTGATGCCCTTTGGTTTGATGGCCAGCTTTGGCAATGCCTCAGGCCCGGCCGCGCCTTTTGCCCCCGGCATTCTGGGTGGCAAAGGTTCGATCTACGTGACCCGACAAACACTGTTCACCCACATCGCCACACGGGAAACCAACCAAGAAATGGCCGATGAGTTGTTCGATGTGGTGGTCCGTGGTCAGGTCAAGATCCGCATTGACCAGACTTACAAATTGGCCGATGTGGCGCAAGCGCACCGTGATCTCGAAGCCCGCAAAACCACGGGCTGCACGATCATGACCTTGTAAAACCTGTGATTATCCTCGGCGAACGCGCAGCAGTTCGTCGAGGATCAGGCAGGCAGCGCCTAACGTGATGGCGCTGTCTGCGAGGTTAAATGCCGGGAAGTGGATGCCAGCGTAATGGAAGTCCAGAAAGTCCACCACGTAACCGTACAGTACGCGGTCAATCACGTTGCCCACCGCGCCACCCAAAACGCATGCGATGGCAAAGCCAAAGAGCTTTTGCCCAGCGTGTTTTTTGAGCAGCCAGATCATCAACAAGGCCGCTACACTGCCCAGACCCGTGAAGAACCAGCGCTGCCAGCCCCCAGCTTGCGCCAAGAATGAAAAAGCCGCTCCATTGTTGTGCACCCTCACCAAGTTAAAAAAAGAACTCAGAGGCAAGCTGTCACCCAGTTGGTAGGTACCGATGATCCAAATTTTGGTGAATTGATCGGCCAGCAGTACCAGCAAGGCCAGACCTAGCCATAGCCATATGCTGGCGCTAGAGGTCGAGAAGGTGCGTGTCGATTTTTTGGCCATGGTCAGCTTTGGAGTTATCAGGCAATCAGGCGTTTTTCACCCTCAGCGAACAGGTTGCTGGTGCAACGTCCGCACAGGGTCGGGTGGGCTTCATTGGTGCCGACATCGGCGCGGTAATGCCAGCACCGCTCGCATTTCACATCGTTGCTGGCTTGAACCTGAGTGGACAAGGTGTCTCCAGCGGCCAGTGAGAGCACCGAAGTGATGAAGACGAACTTGGCATCGCCACTCAAGCTGGCCAACAAGGCCAGATCTTGCGGGTTGGCGGTCACGGTCACATTGGCTTGCAATGAAGAGCCTACTGAGCCCGCAGTGCGAACGGTTTCGATGTCTTTGTTGACCACATCACGGATCTCGCGAATACGACTCCATTTGGCCAGCAACGCCGTGTCGACGGGGCCCAGGTCCACAAAGGTTTCCAGAAAGATGGATTCAGAATGACCAAACACCTCCCACGCTTCTTCGGCGGTAAAGCTGAGGAAGGGGGCCATCCAGCGCAGCATGGCATGGGTGATTTGATGCAAGACCGTTTGGGCACTGCGACGGGCCAAGGACTTGGGTGCAGAGGTATACAAGCGGTCTTTCAGCACATCCAGGTAAAACGCGCCGAGGTCTTCAGAGCAATACACTTGCAGTTTGGAGACCACGGGGTGGAACTCATAAACCTGAAAGTGCGCCAGGATGTCGGTTTGCAGTTGCGCCGCACGCGAAAGCGCGTATTGGTCAATTTCCAGCAAGTCGTCATAGGCGACAAGGTCTTTGGCGGGGTCAAAGTCGCTGACATTGGCCATTAAGAAGCGCAAGGTGTTGCGGATGCGGCGGTAGGCGTCGACCACGCGGGCCAGGATTTTGTCGTCGATGTTCAAGTCACCCGAGTAATCGGTTGCAGCCACCCACAAGCGCACAATTTCTGCGCCCATTTTGTCTGTGACTTCTTGCGGTGCGACGGTGTTGCCCAAGCTCTTGCTCATCTTGCGGCCTTGACCGTCAGTGGCAAAGCCATGGGTCAAAAGGCCCTTATAGGGCGCTCGGTCGTACAAGGCGCAGCCTAAGAGCAGCGAACTGTGGAACCAGCCGCGGTGTTGGTCGTGGCCTTCCAGGTACAAGTCGGTTTCAGGGCCCTCGGGGTGGAAGGGGGGACGGTCATACGCGTTTTTATGGCTGCCACGCAAGACGTGTTCGAAGGTGCTGCCGGAGTCGAACCACACTTCCAAGATGTCGGTGCTTTTGCTGTAGCTGGCAGCGTCATCGCCGGTTTGGTTCAATATCTCTTCGCTTGTCACACGGCTCCAGGCCTCGATGCCACCACGCTCCACAATGTCCGCTGCCTGGTCCAGTATGGCCATGGTGCGCGGGTGTAACTCGCCGCTGTCCTTGTGCAGGAAGAAGGGCACGGGCACCCCCCACGAGCGTTGGCGCGAGATGCACCAGTCGGGTCGGTTGGCGATCATGTCGCGCAAACGGGTTTTGCCGTTTTCGGGATAAAAGTGGGTTTGCTCGATGGCGTCCAAGGCCAGCTGGCGCAGGGTTTTGGCGGCTTTGTCCTTGGTGAAAACTCCCTCGCCTTCGTCCATCCGCACAAACCATTGGGCTGCGGCGCGGTAGATGACAGGGGTTTTATGCCGCCAGCAATGCGGGTAGCTGTGGGTGATGGTCACAGTGGACAAAAGACGACCTGCGCTGCGCAGTGCATCCAACACCACAGGAATGGCTTTCCAGATGTGCAGCCCGCCAAAAAGCGGAAAGTCTGCGGCATAGGTGCCGTTGCCTTGCACCGGGTTCAGAATGTCGTCGTATTTCAGGCCATTGGCGATGCAGGAGTTGAAGTCATCCACGCCATAAGCGGGTGAAGAGTGAACCAAGCCCGTGCCATCGCTGTCACTGACGTACTCCGCCAAGTACACGGGCGACAGGCGCTTGTAGCCGGCATCGACGTCGTAGAGTGGATGGCGGAAGTTCAACCCGCCCAGGGCAGAGCCTTTGACGGTGGCCAGCACTTGACCGGTCAGACCAAAGCGCTCCAAGCATTTGTCCACCAAGGACTCGGCCAGAACCAGGCAGCCCTTGTTGGTTTGCACCAGCGCATAGTTCAGCTCAGGATGGGCATTCAGAGCCTGGTTGGCTGGGATGGTCCAGGCTGTGGTGGTCCAGATGACGGCAAAAGCGCTCAGGCCAACGGGCAGGGCGGTCAAACCAAAGGCGGCGACCAGTGCCGCTGCGTCATCGGTCTCAAAGGCCACGTCCAGCGTGTCGCTTTGTTTGTCCTGGTATTCGATTTCGAATTCAGCCAGACTCGAGCCGCAGTCGAAGCACCAGTACACGGGCTTGAGGCCACGGTACACAAAGCCGCGTTCAATCACACGCTTGAACGCCCGAATTTCTCCGGCTTCGTTGGCGGGGTCCATGGTCCGGTAGGGGCGCTCCCAGTCGCCAAGTACACCCAAGCGTTTGAAGTCTTCACGCTGCTGGCCGATTTGTTCGGTGGCAAAGGCGCGGCTCTTGGCTTGCATGTCGTCGCGGCTGAGTTTGCGGCCATGCAGTTTCTCGATGGCGTTCTCAATAGGCAATCCATGGCAGTCCCAGCCGGGGATGTATTGCGCGTCAAATCCAGCCAATTGTTTGGACTTGACGATCATGTCTTTCAACACTTTGTTCAGTGCGTGACCGATGTGCAATTTGCCGTTGGCATAGGGTGGGCCGTCATGCAATACAAACAGAGGCGCGCCTTGGCGTGCAGTGCGCAGTCTTTTGTAAAGCCCTTCGTGGTTCCACTTCTCGACCCAACCTGGCTCGCGTTTGGGCAAATCGCCCCGCATCGGAAACGGGGTATCGGGCATGTTCAAGGTGGCGCGGTAATTCGTTTTGGCTTCAGACATGAAAAATCAATCAAAAAGAGCAGGACTGCACAAGTCGCAGTCGAGAAGTATCGGGGTTGAACAGGGCCCAAGCGCTGAGCCATGCCGGGTCGGCCAAGGTCAAATTCGGTCGCGCGTGTTTTGACGGTGGGTTTGCCCATGCAGGGACGCAAAGTACGCACGCGCATCGTCGCAGTCTTTGGCAATGCCCTTTGTCAGAGCGTCAAAGCTGTCGTACTTGAGTTCGTCGTGTAATTTGTGCAGCAGGTCCACACTGATGATTTTACCGTACCCCTCTTCGGCTCCCAGATGGGCAGGCCAGTCGAAGCAATGGACTTCTAATAGAACGCGCCCGGCATTCACATCATCCGGGTCTAAAGACGGGCGTTTACCCAGGTTGGCCACACCCGTCAGTGGTTGAGGAGCCAATCCTTGTACTTGAACGACAAAAATCCCACTGGCAGCGGGTTTGTCGTGATCAAAGCGTAAATTCAGGGTGCGAAAACCATCTTCAGCCGCTGGTTGGCTGGCACCCAACAAGCGACCAAGCTTGCGCCCGTGAATGACGTGGCCGCTGATGCTGAAGGGGCGACCCAGCAGGCGTGTGACTTCGGCCATGTCGCCAGAGTTCAAGGCACTGCGCACGGCCGAACTGGACACACGCAGTCCATGCACTTCGTAGCTGTTCATTCGTGCCACATCGAAGCCCCTTTCTCGGCCTGCGGCATCGAGCATGGCGTAGTCACCAGCGCGTTGCGCGCCAAATCGGAAGTCGTCGCCCACCAACACATAACGCACCCCTAAACCCTGCAGAAGCACTTCATCAATGAACGCCTGGGGTTTTTGTTGAGCCAGGTTCGCATCAAAGGGGAGGACCACGACTTGATCGATGCCGCAACGTTCCAACTCCGTCAGTTTGTCGCGCAAGGTGGCGATGCGTTCGGGAGCCAGTTCGGGTTTGTTCAGCAAGGACGCAAAATAATCGCGGGGGTGGGGCTCAAAGGTCATCACACAGCTGGCTATGCCCCGGTGTGATGCTTCGTTCTTGAGCAAGGCCAGCATGGCCTGATGGCCTCGGTGTACACCGTCAAAGTTGCCTATGGTCAGGGCACAAGCGGGCGCAATGCCGGGATGGTTGAAACCGCGAAATACCTTCATGGAGGGGTCTTGTGATGTGTGCCAGAGGAAAAACGCTGAGAAAACGTCGAGAAAACGCCCGTGTTGTCGTTAAGTTGTCGTCAATACAGCGTATATTGTGACTGAACCAACGCCCGTCTGATGTGCCCAACGGTACACAGACTTTGCGGTATGGACGTTCATGTTTCAAGTCAGTGGTTTTTAACTGTTGGATGGAGGCGCTAGTGAAGGTCTTGAAGTTGTCAGCCCAAGGGCTACCCCAGTCGTGGATCAGCCTGGAGGAGGCGGTCATGTATTACGCTGCCGAGGAAGTGCGCTGGGAAGCGGGGCGAGAAATTGCCGTTTTTCATGGCGGCCACAACGCCGTGACAGGGGACCAGTCCATCATTCGTGTCAACAGCATCATTGGCACCCGGGGCGTGCCCAAGATCAATCCGTTTGAAATGCGTCCTGGTTTAACCAACGGCAAATTGTTCATACGCGACCGCAATATCTGCGCGTATTGCGGTGATCATTTTCATGAAACCGAACTCACCCGCGAGCACATCGTGCCCTTCGCGCAAAAAGGACTCGACACCTGGATGAACGTGGTCACTTCGTGCCGCGCCTGCAACCATCGAAAAAGCCATCGCACACCCGAGCAAGCGGGCATGCCCCTGCTTTATGCGCCCTATGTGCCGAGCCTGTGGGAGGACTTTATTTTGCGTAACCGTCGGATTCTGGTCGATCAAATGGCGTTTTTGATGGCCCATGTACCGCGTTCATCGCGTTTGATGAGTTGAGGCGGTCTGTGACAAAGTAATCCGGTATGAAGCCTTGAACCGTGCCGCCTAGATGCGGCCGAGGGCCAAAAATAAGACAGCAAGGGAGAGGGAGTATGAAAAATAAAATGTCGCGGCGTTTGGCTGCATGGCGCGTTGGTTTGGGTTTGACTGGCTGGGGAGATCCAATTTGGGCTCGGGCAGCAGAGACAAACTTGACGCAAGCTGATTCAACTTCTGGCCGTGTGATGTTGGCGACTTCTTGGACCAAGGGAGCGGATCCGACGGGCTATTGGGTCAGTGAAAAGCTCGACGGCGTTCGTGCTTTATGGGATGGGCAATTGTTGCGCTTTAGAAGCGGACGTCCGATCGCGGCGCCCCAATGGTTCACCGCGTCCTTACCCCCCATCCCACTGGATGGCGAATTGTGGCTGGGGCGAGGCACCTTCGACCGATTGTCTGCCAGCGTGCGACGTGACACACCTGTTGAAGGGCAATGGCGTGAGCTGGTGTACCAGGTGTTCGATTTGCCTGGCCAGGGCGGCACTTTCAGCGAGCGTTTGTCGAAAATGAAGGACGTATTGGCGTTACGCCCTGTTCCCTTTGTCCAGGTGCTCACGCAGTTTCGGATGGCCAATGCCTCAGCGCTTGCACAGCAACTGTTGAAAGTCGTCCAAGGTGGTGGCGAGGGCTTGGTGCTTCACCATGCGGATGCCCTGTGGAAAGCGGGGCGAAGCGATTCTTTGCATAAATTGAAAGTGGCTCAAGACGAAGATGCCCGGGTCATCGGGCATGTCCCGGGCAAAGGACGACTGAATGGTCGCTTGGGCGCTTTGCTGGTCGAAATGCCCAATGGTCAACGTTTTGCACTGGGTTCAGGTCTGAGTGACGCACAAAGAGAAAAGCCCCCGGAAGTGGGGGCTTGGGTGACCTACCGGTACAGAGACCGGACGCCTTCTGGACTGCCGCGTTTTGCCAGTTTTCTGCGGGAGCGACTTCCAGAATAAGGACAGATCAGGCGAAGACGCCTGCAGTGTCTTGCATGCGCTCTGACACTTCACCCAACTGATGCAGGGTGTCGCCCCAGGTCATTTCCAATTGGGTCAGTTTCTTGAAGTAATGGCTCACGATGTACTCGTCTGTCACGCCAATGCCGCCATGCAGTTGTACCGCTTGCTGTCCCACAAAACGCATGGACACACCGAGCTGGTACTTGGCACGGGCCATGGCGCTGCGCCGTTCGTCTGCCGGCGCGTTGAGTTTGAGCGTGGCGTAAAAACTCATAGATCGAGCCAGTTCCAGTTGCATTTTCATGTCAGCCACGCGGTGACGCAACGCCTGGAAGCTGGAGATGACCGTGTTGAACTGCTTGCGGGTGTTCATGTACTCGATGGTGATCGCCATGGTTTTGTCCATGACACCTACCGCCTCAGCACACAGGCTCGCGATGCCGATGTCCACCGCGTGTTCCAGCGCGGTCAAGCCATCTCGGGTCAGCAATTGAGCCGGGGTGTTGTTCAAGTGCAGATCAGCTGCGGCTGCGCCATCTTGGGTCGCGTAAGAAGAGGTCCGCACGCCGCTGGCGCTGCGTTCGACCACAAACAGACCCAAGCTGTTGCCGATCATGGCGGGCACCAGGTAAGCGTCGGCGTTGGCGCCTGCGGGCACCATATGCTTAACGCCGGTCAGGCTCCAGGCGTTCGATGCTTCTTTGGCTTGGGTGGCACAGTGGGTTAAGTTGTAGCGGCCTTTGCGCTCTTGGTGGGCCAGCACCATCAGGGCTTCGCCAGAGGCCATGCGGCTCAGCCAGGTGGTTTTAAGGCCGTCGGGGCCATAACCTTCGAGCACCGCGCTGGTGATCAGTGTCTGCGTCAGGGGCTCAAGCACAATGCCGCGGCCCAGCGCTTCCATGACCACCATGCCTTCAACCGGGCCCATGCCCATGCCGCCTTGGGCTTCACTCACATACAGGCCTGTGAGGCCCAACTCGGCCAACTCGGTATAGGCTGCGCGGTCAAATCCGCCAGAGGCCGCAATGGCTCGGCGGCGGTCAAAGTTGTAGCCTTTGTCCACCCACTTGTGGACGGCGTCACGCAGTTGTTCTTGGTCGTCAGAAAAATCGAAATCCATTTGAAATCCTTGAAAGTTCAGGCGCTTTAACCGAGGACGGTTTGCGCGACGATATTGCGTTGCACTTCGTTGCTGCCGCCATAAATGGTGGTCTTGCGCATGTTGAAGTAATTGGCCGCCAGAGGAGCATTGGACACGTTGTCGCCAGGAAAGTCGCCTTGCCAGTCGGCATCCATGGCTTCAAAGATGAAGGGCAGGCTATAAGGGCCGGCCGCCAACATCATGAGCTCCGCGTAACGTTGCTGAATTTCGCTGCCCTTGATTTTCAAGAGGCCCGCGATGTCGAGCGAATTCTTGCCCGATTTTTCTGCCGACAGCACGCGCAAGACCAGCATTTCAAGGGCGACGATGTCAACTTCGAGCTTGGCGATTTCGTCGCGAAAGCGCAGGTCGTCATAAACACCTTCGGTTTTGGCGATGCGCTTCAAGCGCTCGAGTTCGCGCTTGGCTCGGTTCACATCGGCTATGTTGGTGCGCTCGTGGGCCAATAAATGTTTGGCGTAGTTCCAGCCTTTGTTTTCTTCACCGATCAGGTTCTCGGCAGGTACTTCGACGTTGTCAAACCAGACTTCGTTGACTTCGCATTCGCCATCCAGCAGTTTGATGGGGCGAACAGTGATGCCCGGTGTTTTCATATCGATCAGCAAGAAAGAAATACCGGTTTGCGGTTTGCCCTCGTTGCTGGTGCGGACCAGGCAGAAAATCCACTCGCCATATTGGCCCAGCGTGGTCCAGGTCTTTTGGCCGTTGACAATGTATTTGTCGCCGACGCGCTCGGCACGGGTTTTGAGCGAGGCCAAATCGGAGCCGGAGCCGGGCTCGGAATAACCCTGACTCCACCACACTTCGCCGCTGGCGATGCCGGGCAAAAAGCGTTTTTGTTGTTCTGCATTGCCGAAGGCCATGATCACGGGAGCCACCATGACGGGTCCAAAAGGAATCACCCGTGGGGCGCCTGCCAGGGCGCACTCTTCCTCGAATAAATGTTTTTGAATGGCGTTCCAACCGGGGCCGCCAAACTGTTCGGGCCATCCCCAGCCCAACCAACCTTTTTTGCCCAAAATTTTGGCCCAACTTTGCATATCGTCACGCGTTAATCGCATGGCGGCATGCACCTTTTGTGAAATATCTGCGGGTAAGTTGCTTTGAACCCAGGTGCGAATTTCATCGCGAAATGCAAGTTCTTCAGGGGTGAATGCCAAATCCATGGGGGTCTCTCTCAGAAAAGCCTGTGGGGAAATACCCAAAGCACGGGCCTTGGGTTTGGAAAAACAACTTTATAGCACGATCGTGCGAAAATAAACTGTCTTTGCGGTGGCAAAAGGAGTTATTTGTGACAGGTTTGGAGGCCTGGCTAGGCAAGGATAATCCGAAGCTGATGAAAAATATTGTGATATTGATTTCTGGAGCAGGCTCCAACATGGCTGCCATTGTCCTTGCCGCCGAGCAACGCCAATGGTCAGACAGGTTGGGCGTGCGGGTGGCCGCCGTGGTCAGCAACCGGGCCGATGCTGATGGCCTCGAATTTGCCAAGACCCGAGGAATACCCGTGGTGGTGGTGGACCACAAGTCTTTTGCCAGTCGCGAGGCATTTGACTTGGCACTGCAGGATGAAATTGACCGGTTCGAACCCACCTTGGTGGTACTTGCAGGTTTTATGCGTATCTTGTCTTCTGGATTCGTGCGGCATTTTCACAACCGTTTGATCAACATTCATCCTTCTTTGTTACCTGCTTTTGCAGGCCTCAATACCCACCAACGGGCGATTGAGATGGGTTGTCAATTTGCAGGCGCCACGGTGCACCACGTGACGCCTGATTTGGACCATGGCCCCATCTTGGCGCAAGGGGTTGTGCCCGTTTTGCCCATGGATACGGCAGAAAGCTTGGCTGAGCGTGTGCTTACGCAGGAGCATTTGATGTATCCGCAAGCGATCGAGAGGCTCTTGAGCGCTTGATTTTCAGGATCGTGTTTCAGTTCGTTGAAGGGTCGGCCTCGGATACCCAAGTAAATCGCGGCTGGATAACACCGTCGATCTCGACGTTTTCATTGAACATGGCCGCAGGACGCACCCACAGGCCGCGCTCACCATACAGCGCTTGGTACAAAGTCATGGGTTCCAGTGACTCGCTGTGACGCACTGTGCCTTTGACTTCGTACAACAGATTTTTGTAGTGGCGGTAAACACCAGGCCGGGTGGTGATCAGGGCGGGCAGTGTTTCTGACATATGTGAATTCCTGAATGCGCAGAGTGGGACAATAGGGGCTATGCATCCTAAAGCCCTTCTTGATGCCTGCGCCGAACTGGTCAGGCTGACGCTCCAATTTGAACATCCCGCTGATTCGGTGGTTTCGCGTTTTTTCCGTGAACACCGCCAATTGGGTCCTCGCGAACGCGCCACCTTGGCCGAGACCGCCTACAACGTCCTGCGTCACAAGCTTCGATTTGAGTATTTGGCCCGCTCAGGCAGTGGCGCCAAAGAGCGCCGCTTGGCGATTTTGGGTTTCCATGCACCGCGTGATTTTCTGTATGGCGCTATCAACGAAACCGAAAAAACCTGGCTTGAAGGCTGCGACCGTGTCAAGCCCGAAGAGTTTTTGGATCGGCATCGCCACAATTTGCCGGAGTGGATGGTCGAACCCCTCAAAGCCCAGTTGGGCGATGAGTTTTGGCCTCTGGTTGAAAGTTTGGGGCAAAGTGCCACACTCGATTTGAGGGTGAACGCATTGCATGACAAGCGCGCGGACGTTCAAAAAGAACTTAAATTGGCAGGCATTCCATCAGAGCCAACACCCTATTCCCCTTGGGGGCTTCGAATACAAGGCAAACCTGCTTTGACCAAACTGGATGCCTTTGCCCGGGGTGCCATTGAGGTGCAAGACGAGGGCTCTCAATTGCTGGCCTTGTTGCTGGATGCCCATCGCGGCGAAATGGTGGTCGATTTTTGTGCTGGTGCCGGTGGCAAAACCCTGGCGATTGGTGCGAGCATGCGCAACACGGGGCGCCTGTATGCTTTCGATGTCTCTGGACACCGTCTGGACGCCCTCAAGCCCCGTTTGGCTCGCAGTAAATTGTCCAATGTCCATCCTGCAGCAATTGCCCATGAGCGCGACGACCGCATCAAGCGCTTGGCAGGCAAGATTGACCGCGTGTTGGTCGATTCTCCGTGCTCTGGCTTAGGAACTCTGCGACGCAATCCCGATTTGAAATGGCGTCAGACCCCCAAAGCATTGGAAGAGTTGGCCGTCAAACAGTTGGCCATTTTGCAGAGTGCTGCACGTTTACTGAAGCCCGGCGGTCGATTGGTGTATGCCACTTGCAGTTTGTTGGTGCAAGAAAATGAAGCCATCGCCCAGGCTTTCACGCAAGCGCACCCTGATTTTGAAGTGCTGGTGGCTGCTACCGAATTGGATCGTTTGAAGGTGCCGCATGCAGCCAGTTTGTGCAGCGGGGAGCAATCTGAGTTTTTACGTTTGTGGCCGCACCGGCACGGCACCGATGGATTTTTTGCGGCGACCTGGGTGAAAAATTAGGCTATTTTTGTTAGTTAATGGGGTTTGAAATTGAAAAGACTGTCCTTTTTGAGTCTAAAAACTTAAAATCAAAGCATTGCCTGAAAACAGGTTTATTGAAAGACATAACTGATGTTATTACCCGACTGGGCCGTGTTGAATGCGGCGATCGACTGGCTGGCTCATGGCAGCCTGCATTTTTCATGGCTTCAGGTCTTGGTGGCGACTTTGGTTTTCACGCACATCACCATCGCCAGCGTGACGATTTACCTGCACCGTCATTCAGCCCACCGCGCTTTGGATTTGCATCCTCTGGTATCGCATTTTTTCCGTTTTTGGCTTTGGCTGACCACGGGGCAGGTGACCAAAGAATGGACTGCCATTCACCGTAAGCATCACGCCAAATGTGAACAGGCTGAAGATCCCCATAGTCCCCATGTCTATGGCATCAAAACGGTATTATTCACGGGTGCTGAGCTGTACCGTAAAGAGTCCAAGAACTTGGATACGCTGGCGCGGTATGGTCACGGGACACCCGATGACTGGATCGAACGCAATCTGTACACCCGTTTTTCATGGCAGGGTGTGGCCCTCATGCTGATCATTAACTTGGCGCTGTTTGGTGCCTTGGGCTTGACGGTCTGGGCTGTGCAAATGATGTGGATACCGGTCACTGCCGCTGGCATCATCAATGGCGCTGCCCATTACTGGGGTTACCGTAACTTTGAGGCGCCAGATGCGAGCACCAACATTTCGCCCTGGGGCATCCTCATCGGTGGCGAAGAGTTGCACAACAACCACCACACTTACCCCACCTCGGCTAAATTGTCGGTCAAGCCCTACGAGTTCGATATGGGTTGGATGTACATCACAATCCTGCAGTCAGTGGGTTTGGCCAAAGTCAAAAAGACGCCACCTAAATTGGCTTACGGCGAGATCCGTCCCGTGGCCGATGAAAAGACGCTGGAGGCGCTGATTGCGAATCGCTATGAAGTGATGGCCCGTTATGCCCGTCAAATGCGCGACGTTTTCCTTCAGGAGGTTTCTTCCGCCAAGGTGGATGACCATGTGATCAAGGTGGCATCGCGTTGGTTCCACCGCGCTGCTGAGAAAGTGCCAGCGGACGCTGTTTCCTTGCTCTCCCAAGCGCGAGCTGCCTATCCTGTGCTGGACAAGATGGTGGTGATGCGAGAAGAGTTGACCCAGATCTGGCTCAACACATCGCACAGTCGTGAACAGTTGGCTGCCGACTTACAAGCTTGGTGCCGTCGCGCCGAAGAGAGCGGGATTGCAGCTTTGCGCGATTTTTCTAAGCAGCTGCGCGCTGCCACGGTCAAGCCAACTTGATGACTTGATGCATACCAACAGCCATAAAAAAACCCGCTTAGCGGGTTTTTTTATGGGGTTCGCAGGCTGTAAGCCTGCAAAATCAACGTGAATTATTTCAGTTTGATTTCTTTGTATTCCACGTGCTTGCGAGCTTTAGGGTCGAACTTCATGATCGACATTTTCTCGGGCATTGTTTTCTTGTTTTTGCTGGTCGTGTAGAAGTGACCTGTGCCGGCTGTCGATTCCAGCTTGATTTTTTCGCGTCCGCCTTTGGATGCCATGATCGTGTCCTTTCAGTAACTGGAATTAAGCTTGACCGCGCGA
>CANBWK010000062.1 GCA_947373105.1 Comamonadaceae bacterium
GACACCTTGAAGGTCGAGCGCATTGACCATGGCGTTCAGGCGATTCACGATGCACCCCTCATGAAGCGCCTGGCCGATACCCAAATGCCGTTGACGGTCTGCCCAATGTCAAACCTCAAGCTGTGCGTCTTTAACAACTTGAGCGATCACACCCTGGGGCAGATGCTGGATGCCGGACTGTGCGTGACCATCAACTCTGACGATCCCGCTTATTTTGGTGGCTACCTGAATGACAATTACCTGCAGACCTTTGCCGCCTTGCATCTGGGGGGTCAACATGCTTACAAGCTGGCCGCCAACAGCATTCAGGCCAGCTTTGCCGCAGAGGAAAAAAAGCACATTTGGATGCACGAACTCAAGCAATGCTTTCAGGGGTTTTCTGAGCAGGATTGAAAGCTCAGTTTTTCACTAAATAAGCAATGTTTTGAACAGTTTTTATTCCTGACATGTATTGCATTTTTTGCAATACCAATGCCTTCGGAAAATTACTCAACTAATCATAGCGCCGTAGACCAAGTTCTTGTAAAGCATGCGGTTTTGCACTCGGTACGAAGGTGCTTGAGCCATGAGAATGCCTACAAGTTGCATCTTTGGATCTATCCAGAAGCTGGTGCCCCATGCACCTGCCCACATGGCATCTCCTTTTGAACCGGCAGTCCAACCCATACCTTCGTCAAGTCGTACTCCAAAACCAATACCAAAACCATAACCTGGGCCGGTTGTGCCAATGGTGCTCCCACCCATTCCCACTGTATGCTGCGACAGCATGAATTCGACTGTTTTGGGAGAGAGGAAGCGTCGGCCTTTAAGTTGACCTCCATTTGCCATCATCTGGGCGTACTGTAAATAATCTTGTGCAGTTCCAACGAGACCCGCGCCACCCTTGAAATAGCTTTTGCCGCGAGGGTTGTAAGTCTGTCGATAGGACGGCAACATCTCAGCTTTTAGCGGATCATTGTCGAGACATTCAGCTAAACGGCTCAGTTTTTCAGGTGGTACCCACCATGCCGTATCAGCCATGTTCAAAGGCCCAAGCAGTAATGACTGCACAACTTCATCCAGCGGCTTATTTTCAACGCGCTCAATCAGAAGCCCCAGCACATCCACTGCGATCGAGTACTCCCAGAACGTGCCAGGTTGATGTGCCAGGGGAATTTTTCCGAGATTTCTTAACATCTCATCAGCAGTGATATCCACTTCACGTGATTCAATGTTTAGGTCGTTATACATCTTGCGAATTCGCTCAGACTTGGTGCTTCCGGAGTAAACAAATCCAGCAGTGTGTCGCATGACATCATGAACCCAAAGTGGTCTTGCCAAGTCGACATCCCCCTGAGCTGTTTCGACTTTAAGGTTTTTTAATTCAGGCAACCATTTGACCAACGGATCATTGAGTTTGAGCTTACCCTGCTCCACCAATATCATGGCCGCTGTAGTGACAATCGGCTTTGTCATTGAAGCCAGGCGGAATATGCTCTGTTTATTCATTGGAAGCGTTTTCGCGGCGTCCTGAAATCCATGTGCCTCAAAATGAACCGTCTTTCCTTTATGCGCAACTAAACTGACAGCACCGGGAAATATCCCTTGTTCGATTTGAAGTTTCATCGATGGTGCAATTCTTTTCAGACCTTGCGTTGAAAATCCAGTTTCTGCCAGCAATGGCCCTGAATTAATTAACGATCCAAAGCCCAACATGCCTAAAGACATCCTCTTTAGGCTTTCACGTTTTTCAAATAGAGTGCTGTGGTTAATTGTTTGTTTCATGAAAGTCTCCTAAGGCCAAAGGACTCTAAAAATTTATACTGATTGGCAGTATTTGTCGATTAGGGGATTCCCAGCCTTTGATCATGAGTTGCTCTGTGATTGCAATAGGACTGTCGCCATTCGGACCAGTTTGGTCACGACAATCTGGTTAAGGCTTGTCTGCCGCCTTCTTGCCAGCACCCGCATAGTCGCCCGCATACACATGCAAGAGCTTCGCGGGGTCGACGTATTTGCGCAGGGCGGCATTCACTTCGGCCAGGCTGGCTTTTTCAATTGCCGCGTCCATTTGCTCGGTGAAGGCCATGGTCCGGCCCGTGTTCAATTGACTGGCCAGACCCGCGGCCAGTGAGGCGTCTTGGGCGCGAGAAATCTTGCGATCTTCTTGCAGTGATTTTTTCGCGTCGCTCAGTTCTTGTTCTGTCACCCCTTCCTGGACCCATCGGGCCAGTTCTTCACGCACGCCAGTTTTGAGTTTGTCCAGGTTTTGCGGGGCATAGATGGCGTAGAGCTTGAGCATGCCGACCGCTTCAAAAGCGCTGACGGACAGACCGCTGCCTGCGCCATAACTGATGCCGTCTTTCTGACGCAAGCGGTCAAACAGGCGTGACTTGACGCCGCCGCCCAGTACTTTGTTGGCCAGCATCAAGGGCACATAGTCGGGCATGTCGTCTTTCAGGGCAACAGGCAGGGCGGCCAGGTAAAAGGCGTTGGCTTTGTCAGGAGCTTGCAATGTGGTTTCGCCGGGTTTGGCGTTGCGGGGCAGGCTGCTCAGGCGTTCGTAGCGCGCTTTGCTTTTCCAGCTGCCAAACAGGGTTTGCAGTTGGGTTTGTACAGCTTTGGCGTCAAAGTCGCCAACCAGCGCAAATTCGGCATGGTCTGCGCCATAAAACTGGGCATGAAAGCGTTTGAGTTCTTCCAGTTTGACGGCTTTCAAGCGGGCGGCCATCTCATCAAAACTGAGCGTTGCGCGCACGTCACCTTTGCGGTAAACGTCCATGGCTTGCGCAACGGCTTGCGAGCCCATTCCTTGAGGTTCGTTACGTTGGTTGTCGATTTGCGCCAGGTTTTCTTTCACCACCATCTCGAGTTCGTTCGCTGGAAATGCGGGGGTGCGCAGTGCGTCGCGCACCAGTTCCAGGACATGGGGTAAATTTTTACGCAGGGTGTCGAAGCGCACCGTCACGTTTTGGCCACCGCCTGAGATGCTGAGTTGGGTCTTGAGCTCGTCGAGTTTGGCTGCAATGTCGGCACGGTTCATTTGTGTCGTGCCGCGCAGCAGCATGTCGGCCACCAGGCTGGAGGTGGTGGCATGTCCGAACAGGGTTTTCTCGTCGCCCAGGCTCAAGTGCAGGCTGCCGCTGACAGTTTCACCGCGTGTTTTTTTCGGAGTCAGGGCCAGTTTCATGCCGCCGGTCAGGCTGCTGCGCAGGGTGCGCTTTTCGATGTTGGCGGGGGAGGTGTCAAAGTTTTCGCCTTCGCTCACTGCGGCGCGACCTTGGTAGTTTTCAACCAGCTTGGCGACGTTCACCGCTTCGGGTGGGGTGACGCGGTCAGGTGTCTTGGTGGGCACGAACTGACCGTAGGTGCGGTTGCTCTCCTTGAAGTAATTTTGCGCCACGCGTTGCACGTCTTTCGGATTCAGGGCTTCAATGCGGTCGCGGCTTAAAAAGAACAGCCGCCAGTCGCCATTGGCCATGGACTCGGACAGTTGCACAGCGAGTTTTTCGGGGTCGTTAATGGTCTTGTCGATTTCGCTGAGCAGCGTGGCTTTGGCTCGACGCAATTCGGTGTCGGTGATCGGTGTTTTCTGGATGTTTTCTAAGCTGTCGATCATGCTTTTTCGGACATCGGCCAGTTTTTGGTCTTTGTTCAACTCGCTCATGAACATCACGTAACTGGTCTCTGCAAGTTCAAAATTCCAAGGGCTGATGGAGACGGCTTTTTTGCCTTGCACCAGGCTTTTGTGAAGGCGCCCGTTGGGTGTGCCCGCCAGGATTTCGCTGAGCACCGCAATTGCCGCTGCATCGGGGTGGCTGCCGGCGGCCGTGTGGTAGAGCACCCCCGCCAATTGGGTGTCACCGACTCGGCTCACTGTGACCTCTCGGGGTCCGTCTTGAACCGGGTCTTGCGTGTAGGTGACGGGCAGGGCGCGCGTGGGTTTGGGAATGGCACCGTAAATGCGTTGAACTTGAGCTAGTGTGGTGGTCACATCAAATTTGCCGGCCACCAGCAATACCGCGTTGTCGGGCTGGTAGTACTGTCTATAAAAGGCTTGCAGGTTTTCAATCTTGACGTTTTCCACATCGGTGCGTGCACCGATCGTGCTTTTGCCGTAGTTATGCCAGTCGAATGCGGTGGAGGCCATGCGCTGCCACAACGATTGAACGGGGTTGTTTTCACCCGACTCCATTTCATTGCGCACGACCGAAAATTCGGTGTCCAGGTCCTTGCGGGCGACCAGGCTGTTGACCATGCGGTCGGCCTCCATCTCGAGCGCCCAAGTCAGGTTGTCTTCGTTGGCGGGAAAGGTTTCAAAGTAATTGGTGCGGTCGTAAAACGTGGTGCCATTGAAATGCATGCCGCGCTTGCCCAACTCTTGCATGATGTTGTTTCGAGTGGGCGTGCCTTTGAAGACCATGTGTTCCAGCAAATGGGCCATGCCGGTTTCGCCGTAGTTTTCGTGTCGACTGCCCACCAGGTAAGTGATGTTGACCGTGGTCGTGGGCTTGGAGGCATCGGGGGCCAGAAGGACCCTCAGGCCGTTGGCCAGACGGTATTCGGTGATGCCCTCGACTTGCGTGATGCGTTGTGGGGTTGCTGCAGAACTGGCGCTGACTGCGGCAAGCGCAAGCGCTTGCGCTTGCGCTTGCGCAGACCCATGTAGGCCACCCCATGCGGCGGCTGTGATCACGGCAATGGCGGTGAAACGCATGAAAACTCTCCCTGTCATTAAAAGTGCCCTCGTTATACACCTGCCCAATGTGTTTTCAAGGCATGTCCACATAAAGCCAAGGCTGTATGGGCTTCGCGAATCACTTTGCCCATGGTGACGAAGCCATGTATTTGGCGTTCAAAGCACACGTATTGCGTGTCGACCCCAGCTTGGGACAGAGCATCGGCATACAACAGGCCTTCGTCGCGCAAGGGGTCAAAACCAGCGGTTAGCACCAAAGCAGCGGGTAGGCCGGTAAGCGACGCTGCCATCAGGGGTGATGCACGCCAGTCGTCGGCATGGTGGTCTTGACTCAAATAGTTGGCGGTGTACCAGCGCATCGAATCTTGCGTGAGCATGTAGCCTTGGCCATTGGCTTGGTAAGACGGCGTGTCGGGTCGCATGGTGACTGCGGGATAAATGAGCAACTGGAAATTGGGATGTGCCACTTGTTCTCGAAGGCCCAAGCACACAGCGGCTGCAATGTTTCCGCCCGCACTGTCACCCCCGACGGCAATGCGTGCAGGGTCAATGTGCAGTGAAGCTGCGTTGGCGACGGCCCATTGAAAGGCGGCTATTGCATCGTCATAAGCTGCGGGGAAGGGGGCCTCTGGCCCCAAACGGTAGTCCACCGAAAATACCGCGCTGCCTGAGGCGTTGCACAAGGCGCGGCAGACCACGTCGTGGGTTTCAATGTCACCTACGGTCCAGCCGCCGCCGTGAAAATACAAAAGGGCCGCTAAGGTTTCTTGGGCCTGACTGCCCATGGGCCGGTATTCGCGTACAGCGATGGAGAGGCCGCTGTGCAACACGGAGTGGTCATGCGTGGCCGCAACGGTTGAGGGCTCGGGTTGACTCAGGGATCGGCGCTGCAAATAGCCTTGCCTTGCCTGTGGGGCGGTGAGGGTGTGCACGGGTTGAATGCCTTGGGCGGCCATGAGTTGCAAAAATTGACGGGCTTGGGGGTCGAGCATGGTGAGGTCTCCAGAGTTGTGCGGTTGAACAGAATCAGATTTGACTTTAATGCAGTTGCGAGCTGTGGTGTGTCATGTCTGTAAAATACGTGGCAAGGCTCGTGCTCCGGCGGGCTTTACTTTTGATAGATCCGGAGCCATGTAGAGGACTACCATGTATAAAAACCTCGCAGCCGCTTTCGCGGCAGCTTGTTTGTTTTCGCTTTCCCCATCTTCGAATGCGCAGCCGCTCAAAATTGGCTTTGTGTATGTCTCCCCCATCACAGAGGCCGGTTGGACACGACAACATGAAGAGGGCCGCAAAGCGGTCGACAAGGCCTTGGGAGCCTCAGTCAAAACCACTTTTGTCGAGAATGTGCCTGAAGGCGCAGACGCCGAAAGGGTGATTCGGGATTTGGCCCGTGAGGGTCACAAGATCATTTTCACTCCCAGTTTTGGTTACATGGAGCCGACGCTCAAGGTGGCGCAAGAGTTTCCCGATGTGAAGTTCGAGTCCATCACGGGCTACAAAACGGCCCCCAATGTGGCGGTGGCCAATGCCCGCTATTACGAAGGCCGCTACTTGGCGGGCGTGGCTGCAGGACGCATGACGCGCAGCAATTTAGCCGGTTATGTGGCGGGCTTTCCGATTCCTGAAGTGTTGCAGGGTATCAATGCCTTCACTTTGGGCATGCGCTCGGTCAATCCACGCGCACAGGTCAACGTGGTGTGGCTCAACACCTGGTTTGATCCCACCAAAGAGCGTGATGCAGCCATGGCTTTGTTCAACCAAAAAGTGGATGTGATCGCTTTTCACACGGCCTCCACGGCGGTGATGGCGGCTGCACAAGAGCGCGGCAAGATGGCGGTGGCCTATCACTCTGACATGCGCAAAGTGGCACCCGATGCACAAATCATTGCGGTGACCCATGAGTGGGGGGCTTACTACACGGCTCGCGTTAAGGCGGTGCAGCAAGGGCAATGGCAATCTGGCACTGTCTGGGGCGGCATGAAAGAAGGCATGGTCCGGGTGGGCGACTTTGGCCCCAAGGTCCCCAAAGCCGTGCAAACCGAGGTGCTGGCAAAGCAAAAAGAAGTGGCCAGTGGCAAGCTGCAACCCTTTGCGGGCCCGATTACCGACAACGAAGGCAAGCTGGTGCTGCCCTCCGGTCAGGTCTTATCGGACGTGGAGATCCTGGGCATGAATTATTTGGTGGCAGGTGTGCAGGGCAAGGTCTCCAAATAAGCGCCTGACCCGCTGATGCAAAGAGACTGCAATGTCGGCTGAAATCAGTCACTTGCAAAATCCAGTCTTGACTTAATTAACAATTTGGTTAATTATGAGGGCATGAAAGAAAAAGTCATCCCCCTTTCCATTAGGACCAGAGACTCGGAAAGATCTCGGTCAGTGATTCTGAAATCGGCCTTAGAGGAGTTTGCGCTTCATGGCTTAGGAGGTGCTCGCATTGACCGTATTGCAGAGCGATCCAATTTGAATAAGCGCCTGATTTACTATTATTTTTCTGATAAAGACCAGTTGTTCCAAGCTGTTTTAGAGGCTGCTTATCAAAAAATTCGGGAAAGCGAGCGGCAGCTGAATCTGGAATCGCTTCAGCCCTCTACAGCTATCCGTAAACTGGTTGAGTTTACGTGGAACTATTACCTAGAAAATCCAGAGTTTTTGACTCTGCTGAACAGTGCCAATTTGCATAAAGGAAGGCACATTGAGGAGTCCTCAAATGTCTTGACATTGAACTCACCGTTGATAGAGCTACTTGGAGAAATCTTAGAGAAAGGGCGTGTATCTGGCGAGTTCAGGGGGGGCATTGACCCATTACAGCTGTACGTATCGATTGCGGGTCTTTCGTACTTTTACCTTTCTAACAATTCAACGCTCTCCTTTATTTTTGGCAGGAATTTGATGGCCCCAAAAGCAAAGAGCGAAAGGCTTTCACATATGTGTGAAGTCATACTAGGGTATGTCCTAAGAGGCTAGTGCTGTTTAAGTATTGACAACATGGCCTTGACTAATATAATTCACTAATTGGTTAATTAAATTTCTTTTCAAAATTTTGATAGGAGTCCAAGTATGAGTGAAGAAGCGCAAGTCCAAGCTTGCTTAAGCGATTCTGCGGCTTTTATGTACCATCAAGTGGGGCATTTGACGGTGCCTGGTGTCTTTGCCGCAGGGGACATGGATGACACCATCAAAGATATTGAGTTGTGGGGTGAGCAATTTTTAGCTGACTTGCCTCCGGACCGAAGAAGTTGGTATGTTGATGGCGGTATTACTGCGCGTACAGTGCTTCGCAAACTGGATAACCCGCATGCTCATCGTGAGCAAATATTGAAAATTGCAAGCCATCCAAAATTAGTTGGCTTGGTTGAAACGCTGATCGGAAAGGGCGTTTCAGTTTACTTCAGTCAAATATTTTTCAAAGGCCCCGAGGGTGGAGGGCCGAAGCCAGCCCATCAAGACAATTATTATTTCGGTCCTACTCGTATTGATGGCGTGATAACTGCTTGGATCGCATTGGACGATTCCACCTTAGAGAATGGCTGTCTCTATTTCGGGGATGGTACCAATTTGGGGCCAGTCTATCCTCACGTTGCTCCTCCCGATGAACCCTATAACCTGCAACTCCCAGAGGAAATATTAGGCCTTCAGCCCATGTCGCCTGCACCAGTCTCTAAAGGTGGGGTATCGTTTCATCATGGAAATACGTTCCATCAAAGCAGCACGAACATGTCAACTAAATGGCGAAGAGCTTGTGCATTGCACTATGTCCGAAATGATGTTGAGTTTGCTCACCCTGCATTGCCATACGACCACAGTTTAAAAAGAAAAATTACAAGTTAATTTCTATGAAAAGTATCATAACTTCTCAGTGGGCGAGGCCTGTCTTACTGATCATCATGATTTTGATTGGCTGGGATCTGCTTATACGCATTTTTAAGGTTCCTCCTTACCTTGTCCCTACCCCCATGAGTGTTGTTGAGCAACTTTGGAATGAATGGCCGATGCTTGTCAAGGAGTCTGCCCCAACGACTTGGGCGACTTTAGGTGGTTTTGCACTTTCTGTCTTGATAGGTGTACCCATTGCAATGTTGATTTCATATTCAAAACTTGTAGAAAGTTTTGTATACCCCTTGTTGGTTTTTTCTCAATCCATTCCAAAGATTGCAGTTGCCCCCCTTTTTGTAGTGTGGTTTGGTTTTGGAATAATTCCAAAAATCATTGTTGCGTTTTTACTAGGCGTTTTCCCAGTTGTGGTGTCTACAGTGATGGGGTTTAAATCGGTAGAGCAAGATATGGTTGATCTTGCTAGATCAATGGGCAGCACAAGGATGCAAATGTTTTTTAAAATAAATTTGCCTCAAGCTTTACCTGCTATTTTTTCAGGAATGAAGGTTTCAATAACATTGGCTGTCGTCGGAGCTGTGGTGGGCGAATTTGTTGGTTCAAATTCGGGAATAGGATACGTTCTTCAAAAAGCAAATGGTAATTTTGACCTCCCTTTGATGTTCGCTGCATTAGTTGTTTTATCGATGATTGGTGTAATTTTATTTGCATTGCTAGATGTCATAGAGCGCTTGATGATTCCATGGCATGCATCGCAAAGAAATGATTTTCAATCAGTAGTTTGATGAAAATTTGAGTCTAAGTTAACAACCCCTGAAGGAGACAATCCATGAAACGCAGAAGTATTACCTTATCCGCCATCAGTTTTATCGCCATATCGTTGTTCTGTTCCAGTGCGATAGCACAGCAAAAAGAAAAAATATCAATCATGCTCAATTGGTATTTGTACAGCGAGCATGCACCTTTTTTCTTAGGTAAAGAAAAAGGATATTTTGATGCTGAGGGGATTGATTTGGACATTCAGGAGGGCCGTGGATCTGGTCCCACAATTCAAGCTGTTGCTGCCAAGTCAGTCCCATTTGGATACGCAGATGTGAGCACCATGATTAAGGTTGCTTCAAAAGGAGCTCCAGTCAAGGCAGTTGGCGTTGCGCTGCAAAAGAGCCCTATGTCAGTCATGGGGCTTTCCGAGAAAAATATTAAAAAACCTGAAGACATAAAAGGCAAAACAGTTGCAATGACTCCGGGAGACTCCATGTCTCAGATTTGGCCTTTGTTTCTTAAAAAAACTGGGCTTAAAGAAGGCGATTACAAAGTCGTTTCAGGCGATGGACAAACGAAGCTCAATGCGGTGATCAATGGTCAAGCAGATCTTTTGCTTGGTTACTTAATGGATCAAAATATAAAAATTCAAGATGCGACTAAAAAACCTGTGACCGTTATTCCGTTTGCGGATTATGGAATAAATATGGTTGTATCTGGAATTATTGCGCATAAAGATATGCTCAAAGATAAACCTGATTTAGTGAAAAAATTCATGCGTGCCGCGACTCGTTCTTTTGAAGACGCAACAAAAAATCCAGAGGCAGCAGTAGATGCAATGTTAAAAGCAAACGCTAAGGCAGGCCAACGGGATTCTTTGATTGTTGGGCTCAAACTTACAACACCTTTGTATCACACAGCAGAGACAGAAAAACTGCGCCCATTTAGAGTCTCACCTAAAGATATGAAGGAATCTTTTGAAATGTTGCTTGAATATGGTGGACTTGAAAAGACTGCAGGAAAAGTTGAGGACTACTATACCAACGAATTTCTTCCTTGAAAAATTAAGCCATGTATTTCAGAGACTCCATTATTCAATGCAGTCTCGTGAACATCATTCTACTGACTGAAAACCTAAATTCCATAGTAAAGAATGACTGAAGAAAAACATACCGTTGTGTCTCGAAAACTAATTGAGCTCAATGAAGTTACCAAAATATATACAACAAATGATGGGCCAGTTGAATCACTAAAGCCACTCACATTTCACATCAACGAAGGTGAATTTGTATCTGTTGTTGGGCCTTCTGGTTGTGGCAAAAGCACGCTACTTAAGTTAGTAGCTGGTCTGTTGCCAATTACAACTGGCGAGTTGACTTTATCAGGAAGCCGTATTGATGGCCCTCAAAAAAACGTAGGCATCGTTTTCCAGAGCGCAGTACTTTTAGCATGGCGAAATGTTTTAGACAATATTCTTATACAGGCTGAAATGCGCCATATGCCAATGGTTTTGGCACGGGAAAGAGCCCTTGAGCTTATCAAAATGGCTGGTTTAATGGGGTTTGAGAAAAAATTTCCCTGGCAACTTTCTGGTGGAATGCAACAAAGAGTATCGATTTGCAGAGCGTTACTTCATGATCCAAAAGTTCTACTGATGGACGAGCCATTTGGTGCATTAGATGCTATGACGCGTGAAAAAATGAATCTTGAATTGCAGCGAATTTGGTTGACATCAAAGAAAACAGTATTGCTCATTACTCACAGTATTCCTGAAGCTATTTTCTTGTCGGATCGAGTCATTGTGATGAGTGAAAGACCCGGTTCTATTGCGGCCATTTATGACATTAATCTTCCAAGACCTCGAAGCCTTGATGTGATGGGCGATCCAGAATTTTCCTTATATTCCAAGCAAATTAGAGCTCACTTTTATTCTCAAGGAACACTTGATCATTGATCATGTATAGCACAGGGTATACGTATGAATAAATTTCGAATTCAAGAAATTAGTTTTCATGAGCGAAGCGTTAATTTACGTTTGCCATTTCGTTTTGGTGTGGCTACTCTTACAAAATGTCCGCAAGTCCATGTGCTCGTAAGGATTCAGTTCCCTAATGGCAAAGAAGTAGAAGGATGCTCTGCTGAAATGATGGTGCCAAAATGGTTTGATAAAAATATTGAACTGAGCAATGAAGAAAATATTGATCAACTTCGCTTTGCATTAAAAACTACCCGTGACGCCTATTTGCAAGATCGCCTATTCAAATGCTCTTGGCAACATTTTATTCAAAATTATGATCAGGTAATATCAATTTGTGGAGGAAACGGCATAAATCCCCTTGCGGCAAGTTATGGCCCTGCATTGATTGACCGGGCTCTAATTGATGCTCTTTGTCATCATTTGAATGTAAGTTTTTATGAGTGCATGAAGAAAAATTTAGTCGATATTGATCTGAGGTCCCATAAAAAAGTAAATGATTTGGCAGACTTCGATTTGAATAGGTTTTTGTCTAATTTGACTCCATCTGTCAAGATAGCAGCCAGACATACAGTGGGGCTCATAGATCCTATTTTTCGATCAGAACTGACACAAGATATGCCCAAGGATGGTCTTCCGGTTTGCTTGGAAGATATTGTTCAATTCTACGGACACACCCATTACAAATTGAAGCTGAGTGGTGACTCTGAAGTTGACATCCATCGGTTAGAAAAAATTGCAAACGTGATCTGTGATTCAGCGCAAGTCATTACTTTGGATGGAAATGAACAGTATTCAGATGTTTCGAAATTCGAAATGTTCTTTGAAAAGTTCAAGACAACTCATGCGTTAGAAGCACTTTTCCAGAAGACATTATTTGTTGAGCAACCCATACGACGCGAGCAAACATTGTCCAACAATGTTTCTGAAATTAGTCGCTTTCTGCCGTTGTTAGTTGATGAGTCAGACGGTGATTTGGATACCTTTATCAGTGCTATCAAACTAGGCTACACAGGAATTTCCAGTAAGAGTTGTAAAGGTGTATATAAATCAATCATTAATGCAGCTCGCTGCGTACAAATGAGAGAGCTAACAGGCATTGCATACTTTCAGTCGGGAGAAGACTTAACAATGCAAGCTGGGGTAGCACTTCAGCAAGACTTGGCACTGGTTAGTTTATTGGGGCTAAGCCATGTCGAACGTAATGGTCATCACTACGTGAATGGAATGTCTGCAATTTCTCAAAAAGAGCAAGAAGAATTTCATACTTCTTACCCCTCCCTCTACGAATCCTCTAATGAAGTGGTCAGACTGAAAATCAAGCAAGGTCAACTAGATTTGACAAGCCTTGATTGCAAAGGATTTGCAACAGTTCACGAACGAGCCCAAATTGATTGGGACAGTATGAATCTTGTTTATTAAAAAAAAGGTAAAAGATATGTCAACACAAAGACTTGGAATCATCATGCACGGTGTGACCGGCCGTATGGGCATGAATCAACATTTAATTCGATCCATTATTGCGATCAGAAATCAAGGCGGTGTGACATTGTCTAACGGAGACAAAGTTATGCCCGATCCGATCTTGATTGGTAGAAATGCTGAAAAAATTGAAGCTCTCGCCAAAGCCAATGGTGTTGAAAGATTTGGTACCGACTTAGACAAAGCGCTTGCCAATAAAGACGACACCGTGTTTTTTGATGCGGGCACCACACAAATGAGGCCAGCTCTTCTGGCCAAGGCAATTCATGCTGGAAAACATGTCTATTGCGAAAAGCCCATTGCTACCAATTTAAATGAGGCCGTTGAAATTGCCCGCCTCGCAGAAAAATCAGGCATCAAGCATGGTGCGGTACAAGATAAATTATTTCTGCCTGGCTTGCGTAAATTGGACATGCTCAGAAGATCTGGTTTTTTTGGCAAGATGCTCAGCGTCCGCATTGAATTTGGTTATTGGGTCTTTGAGGGAGATTTGCAACCTATCCAACGTCCAAGCTGGAACTATCGTAAGGAAGAGGGTGGCGGAATTATCTTAGACATGATTTGTCACTGGCGATATGTTCTTGATAATCTGTTTGGTGAAGTTCAGTCGGTCTCCTGCCTTGGGGCCACGCACATTCCTAAGCGTTGGGATGAGGCTGATAAACCTTATGAATGCACAGCAGATGACGCCGCCTATGCCACATTTGAATTAAAGGGTCATCAAGGTGAACACGTGATTGCGCAAGTCAATAGCTCTTGGGTCACTCGGGTCAACAGGGAAGACCTTGTGACATTCCACGTAGATGGTACACATGGTTCGGCAGTTGCCGGATTGCAGTCCTGTAAGGCTCAAAGTCGCGTCAATACGCCTCGTCCTGTTTGGAACCCAGATGTTAAGCAAACTATGATATTCACTGATCAATGGCAAGATGTACCGGATACACAGATTTATGACAACGGGTTCAAGATTCAGTGGGAACACTTCATTAGGCATATAGTTGAAAACACACCTTACCGCTGGACTCTACCTGAAGGTGCAAAAGGTATTCAGTTGGTAGAAGCTGCATTGCAGTCTTGGAAAGAACGGAGATGGGTTGATGTTGCACCTTTGACTATTTGAGGTAGAAATATGTCGAAGTATTTGAATCTCCCAAATGAACAAAGTCTGTTGGCCTCTTACAAACTTGTCGGTACTGCGCCAGTCAAACCTAAACCAGGCATAAAATTTAATCGCATTGCTTATTCAGCGGCCCATGTAGTTTCTAATCCCTTGGCCGCTCACGATCCATGGTTGGATTGTGAAATTGATTGGGAAGCAACCATCAGTTATAGACGCCACTTGTGGTCTTTAGGGCTGGGTGTTGCTGAAGCTATGGATACCGCTCAACGCGGGATGGGCTTAGATTGGCCTACATCTTTAGAGTTGATCAAACGATCTATAGATGCCGCCAAAGATATGCCGGGTGCTTTTCTTGCATCGGGATGTGGCACTGATCACTTGGATATTGAACAAATCAAGTCCATTGATGACATCATTGCTGGCTATGAATTTCAAATGGAAGCCATTGAAAAACTGGGCGGAAAAATGATTATCATGGCCAGTCGTGCTTTAGCGCGTGCGGCTAAGTCACCAGCAGACTACGAGCGTGTTTACGATCGAATTTTAAGCCAATCCAAACAACCTGTTCTGCTTCATTGGTTGGGCGACATGTTTGACCCGGCATTAACTGGCTATTGGGGAAGCAGAGATTTTGACCAGGCGATGAAAACTGCGCTTGGCGTAATTCAAGCGCATTCCAGTAAGGTTGATGGTATAAAAATTTCCTTGCTCGATAAGGACAAAGAGATTCAAATGCGTCGAGGTTTACCCTCGGGCGTTCGAATGTACACCGGTGATGACTTTAATTACGCAGAGTTGATAGCGGGTGATGGCGTTGGGGATCACATGGTCAATGGCCAAAGTGATGCCCTATTGGGCATTTTCGATGCCATTGCGCCTGCAGCAAGCGCTGCTCTTGGCGAATTAGCGCAAGGGAATTTAGCAAAATTCCATGAAATTTTGGAACCAACGGTGCCACTTTCACGGCATATCTTTAAGGCTCCTACACGGTTTTACAAAACTGGCGTGGTGTTCATGGCGTGGTTGAATGGACATCAAAATCATTTCAGCATGGTAGGCGGACAACATAGCGCGCGATCAATCATTCACTTGTCGGAGTTGTTCCGATTGGCTGATGCTGCCAATTTGTTTGAGCAACCAGACTTAGCTGTACACCGCATGAAAATTTTGCTGTCACTAAATGGCGTTGAATAACATGTCTATGCGCGATTTTTCTCAAAGTCATGAATGCCTGTCCATCAATACGGCAACTGTTCGTCAAAGTTATGGGGCAGATTTCCCGCTTCCCAAAATAATTGAGGCCTGTCTGGAGAGGGGAATTGGTGCCATATCGCCTTGGCGTGATCAAGTTGCAGCAGCAGGTTTACCTTTAATTTCTAAACTTGTAAGAACCCACGGACTCAAGCTATCTGGTTACTGTAGGGGGGGCATGTTTCCTGCTGCCGATGCCAAGGGCATTGATGCTGCAGATCTTGACAACCGAATTGCGGTTGATGAAGCCTGTGAGTTGAATGCCAAGTGTTTGGTTTTGGTTGTTGGCGGTCTGCCGGGAGCTTTGGCTGGCAAACCCATACACAAAGACATTCAGGGGTCTCGTAATCAGGTTTTCGATGGCATTGGTAAATTGTTGGAATATTCCAAATCATGCGGCATGCCATTGGCCATAGAACCATTGCATCCCATGTATGCGGCGGATCGCGCTTGCATCAACACGCTGGAGCAAGCTCTGGATGTTTGTGATGCTTTGGATAATGAGCAGACTGGCGCAATTGGTGTAGCAGTAGACGTCTACCATGTTTGGTGGGATCCGAAGCTTCAAAGTCAAATTGAACGCGCTGGAAAAAATAGACTTTTAGCGTTTCATGTTTGTGATTGGCTAACACCCACAACCGACTTATTGAACGATCGAGGAATGATGGGAGACGGCGTCATTGATATACCTAAAATACGCGGCTGGGTCGAGGCTCAAGGTTTTGTAGGTTTCAGTGAAGTTGAAATTTTTTCAACTGGTAATTGGTGGCTTCGTAGTCATGAAGAGGTTTTAGATACTTGCATTGCTAGACATACCGGTGGCTTCGTATGAAAAAAAAGCCCTATGAGTTCGTTAGATTTTCTAATTTAAATGGTGTCCCTTGCCCTTGCGGGACTGCTCGGCGGGCCTTTGCAGAAACTGAAGACTTCCCGGGAACCATTCACGTGACCGAAATATCTTCTGACTCTCGCGTCCATTACCATAAAAAATTAACTGAAACATACTATTTTTTAGAGTGCAACTTGGGGGCCAAGATGCAGTTAAATGATGAGTTAATAGATGTTCAGTCAGGGGATTGCATTTTGATCAGGCCAGGCACCCGTCACAGGGCTATTGGCCAGATGAAGGTATTGATCGTCGTATTGCCTAAGTTTGACGTGTCAGATGAATGGTTTGATTGAACAGATGACTTGGCCCCTCTCATTTATACAAATCTTTGCCATGGTTTTTATTGTCACTCAATCATGAGAGATATTGCGCATGGTGATCAAAGTGTTCGCCAAGGAAAGTGGCGATGAAATAGTAGCTGTGGTCATGGCGTGGCTGCATGCGCAGGGTCAGGGGGTGACCTGCGGCCTTGCAGGCCGCTTGCAGCAATTCAGGCCGCAGTTGTTCGGCCAGAAATTCGTCGGCCTCGCCTTGGTCCACCAACAAGTGCAACTTTTCATGGCGCGTATCGGCCAACAGTTCCACGGCATCCCATTCACGCCAAGCATGTCGGTCTGCTCCCAGATACGCGCCCAAGGCCTTCTGGCCCCAAGGCACTTGCGATGGCGCCACGATAGGTGAAAAAGCAGACACGCTGCGGTAGCGCCCCGGTTGGCGCAGCGCCGTGACCAGAGCGCCATGCCCGCCCATCGAATGCCCAAAGATGCCGCGTTGATCGCTGGCGGCAAAGTGCTGCTCAATCAAGTTGGGCAGCTCTTCGGCCACATAGTCCTGCATGCGGAAGTGTGGCGTCCATGGGGCCTGTGTGGCGTTGACGTAAAAGCCTGCGCCTTGGCCCAGATCGTAGGCGTCGTTGTTCGCCACGTCCTCACCTCGGGGGCTTGTATCAGGCGCGACCACGATGAATCCGTGCTGCGCTGCATGCTTTTGCGCACCTGCTTTGGAGATGAAGTTCTGCTCTGTGCACGTCAGGCCCGAAAGCCAGTAGAGCACCGGACACTTATGACCGCGCAGGGCGGGCTCGGGCAGGTAAACGCCCAGCCGCATCTCGCAGCCGAGGGCACTGGATGCATGTGCCCACACCTCTTGCTGACCGCCAAAGCTGGCGTGTTGTTCGATGCGTTTCATGTACGTTCTTCAAAATGCACTACCGAGCGGATTGACTCGCCTTGGTGCATCAAATCGAAGGCGTGGTTGATGTCGTTCAGCCCCATGGTGTGCGTCACAAATGGGGCCAGCGAGATGCGCCCTGCCATGGCGTCATCGACCATGCCGGGCAGTTCGCTTCGGCCCTTGACACCGCCAAATGCCGTGCCTAGCCAGCGTCGCCCTGTGACCAGCTGGAAGGGACGAGTGGAAATTTCTTGGCCCGCACCGGCTACGCCGATGATGATCGACTGGCCCCAGCCGCGGTGAGCGCATTCGAGCGCAGCGCGCATGACGTTCGTGTTTCCAATGCATTCAAAGCTGTGATCCACGCCCCAGCCAGTCATTTCTACGATCACCTGTTGGATGGGTTTGTCGTGGTCCTTAGGGTTCACGCAGTCGGTCGCACCAAAGGTGCGCGCCAGATCGAACTTGCCCGGGTTGGTGTCAATCGCGATGATGCGGCCGGCTTTGGCCAGCTTGGCGCCCTGCACCGCGGCCAAACCAATGCCACCCAGGCCGAACACGGCCACGGTGTCACCTTCTTGCACCTTGGCCGTGTTCTTAACCGCACCCAGCCCGGTGGTCACGCCGCAGCCCAGAAGGCACACCTGCTCGGGATTGGCATCTGGCCGAATCTTGGCCAGCGAGACCTCCGCCACGACCGTGTATTCGCTGAATGTTGAGCAGCCCATGTAGTGGAACAAAGGCTTGCCTTGGTAGAAAAAGCGCGTAGTCCCGTCGGGCATCACCCCTTTGCCCTGCGTGGCGCGCACGGCCACGCACAGGTTGGTCTTGCCCGACTTGCAAAACAGACATTCGCCGCACTCGGCGGTATAAAGAGGAATCACATGGTCACCGGGCTTGACACTGGTGACACCTTCGCCCAATCCCACAACGATGCCCGCACCTTCATGACCCAGCACGGCTGGGAAAAGCCCTTCGGGGTCATCGCCCGAGAGTGTGAAGGCGTCCGTGTGGCAGATACCGGTGTGCGTGATCTTGACGAGTACTTCTCCCTTTCGCGGCGGCTCGACATCGATCTCGACGATTTGCAAAGGTTTGCCCGCCTCGAAGGCGACGGCTGCACGAGATTTCATAAAAGCTCCATTAGGTTGAATTTCATGCGAAGGGAAAAGCGTAACCATGGCAGTCATGGGTACAGCTTGATTTTGACAAGCAAGACCTAACGTGTATTCGCTCAATGACTGAATGTAGCAAAAAAAATTCAAACAAAAAAGTCGATCGCCGTTCTTTGAAAAAACGGATGAATTTCCCAACAGAAGTCACTCAGGTGTTTGTTTTGTTGGCGTCCAATTGACAGGTTATGGGTTCAATTTTCGGCGCTTGATTTCTTTGATCACATGCTGCTTGAATGCCAAAGCCAGAGGCGATAAATTTTTGCTTGCGGGATGAACAATGTGCCACGATGAAGGCAATGGAAACCCTTCAATATCAATGGTGCAGACTCCATGTTCTTTATGCAGCCCATGAAGGGCATGCCTAGAGATCAACCCCAAACCCAGCCCACCCGCCACCGACTCCTTGATGGCTTCATTGCTCCCCAACTCAAGACGAACGTCTGGCCGAAACTTTTTCTTGCTAAAAAACTGGTCGCCTGTCATGCGCGTGCCAGAACCTTTTTCTCGGAGAATGAATCGGCTCTTAGTGAGTTCATCCAGGGGTATTGCGGATCGTTTGACCCATGGATCGGAAGTCGGTCCTATGACCACAATCGGATTGGGCATGAAAATCTCGTCGGCCAAATCCAAGTCGCGTGGTGGCATGGTCATGATGTAAATGTCATCCAGGTTCTCCCGGAGGCGCTGCACCACACCGTTGCGATTGAGAATCTCAAGCGAAACATCAATGCCCGGATGTCGGTTGCAAAAACTCCCTATCAAACGCGGCATGAAGTACTTTGCGGTGCTGACCACCGCCACCCTGAGCTTTCCCCTTGTCAGGCCTTTGACGGCGTCAACGTTCTGCTCAAAGGCGTCCCAAGTTTGTGCCACATGGCGCGCAGTGGTGGCAAGCTCCTTGCCGAGGTCTGTCAGATAGAACTTCTTGCCCACAAATTCATACAAGGGAGCGCCAACCGAATGCGTCACCTCTTTGAGTTGCATTGACGCCGTGGGCTGCGTCACATGCATGGCCTTGGCGGCTGCACTCACGCTGCCTGTTTCTGCCAATGCCAGAAATAATCTTAGCTGCCGGAATGTGATGTTCATAGATTTTTATCTATTCATAGATATACGAGAATCTATTTTACAAGGTGCTTTGATTTTCCTACTATTGACGCACAAGGAAAATCTTTATGCAAAACCTGCTCGATCCCGCCATCCTCTTTTTTGTTGTGGGCGTCCTGGCTGGGGCCATCAAATCCAACCTTGAAATCCCTCCAGCCATATCGCGATTTTTATCCCTGTACCTGCTCATGGCACTGGGTCTGAAAGGTGGCTTTGCGCTTTCGCACTCAGGTCTTACCGCTCATGTGGGAATCAGCCTGACAGCGGCCATTTCGCTTGCGATAGGCATACCCATCATGGGGTATTGGATTCTTCGGCGTTTTGTTTCGGGGTTTGACGCTGCTGCAGTTGCAGCAACTTACGGCTCAGTCAGTGCAGTGACCTTTGTAACAGCCGTTCAATACCTGGAAAACCAAAATGTCACCTATGGTGGCCACATGGCCGCCGCGAT
>CANBWK010000063.1 GCA_947373105.1 Comamonadaceae bacterium
GAATTTCACATCTTTTTTACTTCATGAGCGTTTGTTAGCTATAAAAGCTAAGTTCCGTAGAACTTGGCAATCACCATCAAACGCCCACGCTTATCGGCTGTATTTTGTTAACGATCTTGGCGTCTCAAACAAGGCCTAAACCCCATCCTCAACTTGCATCCACTGCGATCAGCGGAGCCTTCTAGTATACATCGATTTTCCGCTTCCAGTCAACTTATTTTGAAATATTTTCTTCATTTCCAACAAGCTAACCATCTTGCAATCCATCAACTTCGCGGCGCTTGAATTAACAAGTTAATTTGCAGCGAAGCCTTGCAGTATACATCGATTTCTTGGATTCCGTCAAATTAAGTTGAAAACTTTTGAGCTTTCTCAACCACTTAACGACCTCACATTCCATCGTCTTTGCTGCTCTTGTTAAACAAGCTTTTTTTGCAGCGAAGCCCTCGATTATGCCACAAGCTTTGACGCCTGGGCTTTTCTTGCTGTGCAATGACGGTAGAGGTCCGGCATTGAATCACTTCGCAGAGAACGTCTCTGTCAAGAGGATAATCCCGCCTCTATGGCTTTACTAACTTTACTGAACGCATCCTTGGCTTTTGGCCATGTTGCCTTGCTTGACCATGCTGACTTCGCCCTCGAGAGCGTTGAACGTGTAGGCCTCATTGGCCGCAATGGCGCAGGCAAATCTTCACTTTTGAAAATACTCGGAGGGATGGAAAACACCGACGACGGCAACTTGCATGTCCAACAAGGCATCCGCATTGCTTACGTTGCACAAGAGCCCATTCTTATCGGTAACGACACCATTTTTGAATCTGTCCAACGGGGTTTAGGGCCTTTGTTGGTGTTGATAGATGACTATGTCAATTGCAGAGGTGACTTGGACAGCCTGCAAAGCCAAATTGAAGCGGTGGATGGCTGGGGCTGGGAGCAGCGCGTAGAAGAAACCATGCACAGACTGCATCTGGACCCGTCAGCGCGCATTGACTCACTGTCAGGCGGCAATCGCAAACGCGTGGCATTAGCCCAAGCCTTGGTCACACGCCCCGAGGTGCTGTTACTGGACGAACCCACCAACCACCTGGATCTGGATTCGATTGCTTGGCTGGAACAATTGCTCCTGGACTTCAAAGGCAGTGTGGTCACGATTACCCACGACAGGGCTTTTTTGGATCGCATCGCTACGCGCATCGTCGAGCTTGATCGCGGACATTTGCTTTCTTACCCTGGCAATTTCGCGCAGTACCAACTGCAAAAAGAAGAACAAATGGCCCAAGAAGCCGTGATCAGCGCCAAAGCAGACAAATTGCTCGCACAAGAAGAGATCTGGATACGCAAAGGCGTGGAGGCACGCCGAACGCGCAGCCAAAGCCGGATCGGTCGCCTTGAGGCTTTACGCGACAAACGTCAGTCCAGACGAGAGCAAGTGGGCAGTGTGCGAATGGAAGTCGCCTCCGGTGCACCGAGCGGCAAACTGGTCGCCGAACTCACCGATGTCTGCAAAAGCTTCACCCAAGTAGACGGCTCCCCCAAAGTGATCGTCAACAACTTCAGCGCGACACTGCTGCGCGGAGACAAAATTGGCTTGCTCGGCCCCAACGGTGCCGGAAAAACCACCCTCCTGAAACTCATACTGGGTGAAATTCAAGCGGACAGCGGCAAGATTCGGCAAGGTGCGAACATCGAGGTTGCCTACTTTGATCAAATGCGTAACGCACTCGACCTCGAGTCCACGCTCGAAGACTTCATCAGCCCTGGCAGCGAGTGGATTGAGATTGGCAACAAAAGACAACACGTCAAAAGCTACCTGACGGATTTCCTGTTTTCCCCTGCCAGAGCGACCTCCCCCGTGAAGTCATTGTCAGGTGGCGAAAGAAACCGCTTGCTCTTGGCCCGCCTGTTTGCAAGGCCTGCCAACGTCTTGGTGCTGGACGAGCCCACCAACGACCTGGACATCGACACCCTTGAATTGCTTGAAGACTTGTTGCAAAACTACCCTGGCACCGTCTTTTTGGTCAGCCATGACCGCGCATTCATGGACAACGTCGTGACCAGCATCATTGCCTGCGAAAGCACCGAAGCCCAACCCGGTTTTTGGCGCGAATACGAAGGCTCTGTGCAAGATTGGTTGATTCAGTCACAACGAAGCGCCGCCATCCAGGCCAAATCACAACAGGTCAACACCAAGGCCGTGGAAATTCCAGCAGCGCTTGCGCCAGCCAAAGCGGCCCCCAAGGCCCAAGTCAAGCTGAGCTACAAAGAGCAACGTGAACTCGAAACGCTGCCCGAACTGATGGCTCAATTGGAAAAAGAACAGCAAACATTGCGCGCCGCATTGGCAGACGGCCAGTTGTTTGCGCAAGATGCCGCCAAAGCGAATTCACTGTATGCAAGGGATGCCGCCATTGACGACGAGTTAATGGCCGCCCTGGAGCGCGTGGAAGCGCTAAGCACCCGCTAATCAGCCGTCGAACCGTTGCTGCGCAAACACCATGAAGCCCTTCAATGACAAGCCTTGAGACAACACGAGAGAAAGCAAAAATGTCCGCCCAAACGCTCGGACTGTGGTTGGGCTTGGTGGGTGTCGTCATTTTTTCACTGACGCTGCCCATGACCCGACTGGCCACAGGCTCAGCCACCGACCCTCAATTGTCAGGACTTTTCATTGCCATGGGGCGCGCCGCGGTGGCGGGCCTCCTCAGTGCATTGCTGCTTGTTGTGCAACGCCCCGGGCTACCCGCACGCAAAGATTGGCACCTGCTTGGCCTCACCGCATTGGGGGCGGTATTTGGTTTTCCGTTATTCACCTCGATCGCCATGCGGTATGTGGAATCAGTTCACGCCAGCGTGATGCTGGGCGTGTTGCCATTGACCACCGCTGCCATCGGGGCTTGGGCACACAAGCAACGGCCATCCCTCGGGTTTTGGGTCTGTGCCAGCATCGGCAGCGCACTGGTCGTGGGCTTTGCCGTTTTGCGATCAGGTCAAACCGGATTGAGCCTGCACTGGGCTGACGGGGTGTTGTTAGCGGGCATGGGGTGGGCGGCTCTGTCGTATGTGTCTGGAGCCAGGTTGTCGGGTCGCATGCCAGCAGAACAGGTCATCTGCTGGGCGCTGGTGATTTCATTGCCAGTGAGTTTACCGCTCAGTTTATGGGCACTGCCAGACACCTCGATCCGTGCGACGTCCTGGATGGGCTTTGCCTATGTGTCTTTGTTTTCCATGTGGATCGGCTTTTTTGCCTGGTACCGAGGATTGGCGATGGGCGGCACTGTGCGCGTGAGCCAGACTCAACAATTGCAACCCTTTTTAAGCATGCTGATTTCTGTGCCCTTATTAGGTGAGCAACTCGACCTGATGACTCTGGTATTCAGCTTGGCCGTCATGGCCGCGGTGATTGCCGGTAAACGAATGCCTATATACGAACGACACGACCCGATACCCTGACACTTTGGAAATCAATCTCAACGCCACGTTGAAAACGCACCCCTATGAAACAGCGCCCATTCACCCAAGTCGACGTTTTCACAGCGCAGCCCTACCTGGGCAACCCCGTCGCAGTGGTGCTTGATGGCGCAGGCCTTGACGTTGAAACGATGCAGCAATTTGCGCGATGGACGCAGTTGAGCGAAACCACATTTGTCATGCCGCCCACCGAAGCCGCCCAAGCGCAAGGGGCGGATTACCGTGTGCGCATCTTCACGCCGGGTGGCGAGCTGCCATTTGCAGGGCACCCCACACTGGGTACGGCCCACGCATGGCGTGAGGCTGGCGGGAAAGCACAACACCCCGACCGCGTGGTGCAAGAGTGCGGTGTCGGACTGGTTCAGATTCAACGTGCCGACCCCTTGGGCGCTTGGGCATTTGCTGCGCCCACACTGCAACGCCATGATGTTCTAGCGGACGCGCTCCAAGCCGTCTGCGGGGCATTGGGGCTGGACAGCGCGCGGGTCTTGCGCGCACAGCATTTAGACAACGGCCCGCAATGGCTGGGCCTCTTGCTCGACACACCAACCACGGTGATGAGTTTGTCGCCTGACCATGCCGCACTGAAAAAAACCGGCATCAAAGTCGGTGTGGCTGCACTGCATGAGGCTCAGCCCAAGCCTGCACTGATTGGGCGCGCCAATCGTGAAGCGATGGCCTTTGCAAAGACAAGTCATCACAGCAACCCGCCAGAAGAAATCGATCTAGAAGCAGCGCTCGAAGTCCGCGCTTTTGCCGCCGCCATTGGCATCCCTGAAGACCCTGTCACTGGCAGTTTGAATGCTTCACTCGCACAATGGTTGATCGCCGAAGGCCTGCTCCCCGCGCGCTACACCGCAAGCCAAGGCGCTGCGCTGGGCCGCGAGGGACGCATCTATATCGCGCAAGACGCAAGGGGGCAAGTGTGGGTAGGGGGTCAGTCGGTCACCTGCATCAAGGGCCACGTTTATTTGTAGCACGTAGGCGACTGGAATTTGCGCACAATCTGCCCAGAATCAGCACATGGGAAATCTCTATCTTGTGCGCCACGGCCAGGCCTCGTTTGGTGCCGATGACTACGACCAACTCAGCCCGCGCGGACGTGAGCAAGGCATTCGCTTGGGCCAATATTGGCGCGAAAAAGCCCAAGCCTTAGGCCAATATGACAAGTCACCTTTTGACACCGTTTTGATCGGCACCCTGAAACGCCACCGCCAAACTTGGGAAGCCATGGCAGAAGGTGCGGGATGGGCGCACATACCGCAAGTCTGGCCAGGACTCGACGAATACGACAGCCACGCCTTGATCGAAACCGTGCATCCCGAACCCTTGGCCAAACCTGACACGCCAGAAATGTACCGGCACCACTTTCGTTTGTTGAGAGACGCGCTCAAAAAGTGGATGTCGGGTCAATCGCAACCCCAAAACATGCCCTCTTACGTCGAATTTCTGCACGGCGTCACCAGCGCACTGGACCATGTCAGGCAAAACCACACCGGATCGGTCTTGATCGTCTCCAGTGGCGGGCCGATTTCAACCGCTGTCGGTCACATCCTTGGAACACCCGCAGAAACCACGATCGAGTTGAATCTGCGCATCCGCAACACCTCACTCACAGAATTCTCATTCACCCCGAAGCGTCACATGCTCGTGACCTACAACACCTTGCCGCATCTGGATGACGCGGCGCATGCGGACTGGATCACTTACGCCTGACAAAAAAAAGAAAGCAAGAAGGCGGACTGCTTGAGGTCATTGCCATTACTTTTAGCGTGGGGTTGACAGTGTTTCCCCGAATGAACAATACGTTTGTTTTCATTCAGAATAGAGGGCATGCCCTTTCAACCTGATGCCCACTCATTGCTCCGCCGCGCAGGGGGAATCCAATTGCAATGTGGCACCGCAAGCGAAGAGGGACTTGCAGCCGCTCGTTCAGCCATTGACACTTTCTTTGCGTCCCTCGAACTGAAGGATGCCGTGATGGTCACACCGGTGCACACGGCGCATACAGCTTTTTTCCAATGCCACTTGTCCGATGCGACCGCGCTGAATTGGACCCCAGGCCATGACACTTTGGACATCCATCACCGCTGGACACCACTGAAAGAAGCTGAAACCGAAGAGGCTGCGCACAAGGCTTTAGACCGTGAAATCGTGGTGGCCTTGCTGGCCAGCCCACTGGCATTTGATTTTTCAGATCTGGAGGCCTTGGCATCCAGCATCCGGGTGCGCCGCTTCATGGTCGAAGCCGCGCGCAAAACCGCCTTGGCCTTCAACACCGCTGCTGCTGAGCGCCCTGAAGCCTTTTGGCGGTATGAAGAAGATCGGGGCTTTGTCTTGCAACCCGGGCAAAGTTTGATTTGCGCCCTGATCAGCGCCACACAACCTGAAATCACCGGAAAACTCTACGATTTTTCCTGCTACCGCGCAACCGAATATGTGATTTTGCTGGGCATTGCACAAGAAGCCCAGCGCAGCAACCCCGCGCTGTTCCATGCCCTGCAGCACCGAAACGAGGTGCATGCCATCCGCTCGGGCTTGTTTCACGACGTGTTTTTAGTGGAATACGGCAGCATGGACCATCCCCTGCCTTCGCACTACTACGTCCCCGGAGATCGTTTGTGGTTTCGCAACCCGGATGAGCGCTCTTCTGATATCACCGGTTATGAAGGCTCTTGGGTCATCTACATGGGCAAAGGCTTGTTCAGTAACTTCTGGCAGCAAAACAAGCCCTACACCTTGGTGAACAAATGCGTCGAAATTTACCATTGGCGCGATGGGGTCTACGTCGATGACCAAGGCCAATTGCAAATGGACGAAAAGCGTGTCGAAACCCTCGTCGAAAAAACCTTGAATGACCCCGCTGCCTTGGCGCATGTGCTGGAACGAATGATGCGTTTGCGGGAGCCCCAAGGGGTGTATGCCCAAGGCGGCTGCATAGACACCACCCGCGAACACCCCAAACAGGTCAATGCCAGCAGTTGCGATTTGGTTTTGCCGCCCTGGCCTTAAAGCCCGTCAGAACGGACCGATTTGATCGGTCAAAATCGTGTCAGGTAACCCATCGAGTTCCATCAACAAAGCGGCCAGTCCTTTGCCGGCCGCACTGACCAAGGCGCTGCCTTTTTCTGCGGTGGCCGCCGCCGCGTTGCCTGCGGCCCCCAACGGGTTGTAGTCCTGCATTTGCCAAGCCAATTTGGCGCTGCGCCCATTGCCCAGCACAGGCAAAGTTGCAGCCCGATCGGCCGAGGTGGAATGAAAATTCTGCGCTTTGTCCATGCGAACTAATTCTGGTTTGAGCGCCAGCATCATGGAGGTTTCAATGTCACCCGCATGCACGCCAAAGCGGTGCTCGTGGGCGCTGAATTGGGCATTCACATCCTGCCCGTGTGCATCCATCAAAGGCAGGTTGAACCAACTTGCGCTGTACACCAACATGCCGCAGCGGGCGCGCAAGTCTCGCGCCACAATGTCCATCACACCGACCTGCCCACCGTGCGCATTCAACAGCACCAACTTCTTGACACCACTGGCGGCCACAGACTCACCGATCTCTGTCCACAAGCGAATCACCGTTTCTGAGCGCAGCGTCAAGGTCCCCGGGAACCGCGCGTGCTCAGGGCTCAGCCCCACCGTCTGGGTCGGCAAAAACAACACCGACAAAGCCGGTGGTAAGTGCGCCAAGCTGGCCTGGACCACGCCTTCGACCAAATCGGTATCTACCGACAAAGGCAAATGCGGTCCATGTTGCTCGGTTGCCGCCACAGGCAAAACAGCCACCGTGCGCGACACATCCAGCTGCGCAAAATCGGCCGTGGTCAATTCGGCCCAGAAACGAGGTGTGGAGTTCATGCCCCCATCTTAATAGAGGTGGCCAATCTCAGCCGCCCTGTGCCCGGTGTACAGTCTTGATCTATGCGCTTTTCACTCACGTCTTTTCATAGAAAACACAGCCTACTGTCATGCTTCGGTTGTGGACTGGCCCTGGTGCTCGCCATGGCTCACGCGCCCGCATGGGCTCAACTATTTCCAAGTACCCAATCCGGCACCCCAGCCAACGCCAGCTTGGCACTGACGCCCGCCGCACCGGCAGACTCGATCGTGCAAACAGCCCAAGTGCGGGCCGAAGTGATGGCTCATGCGCCCCAAGGCGTGCTCGCAGGGCAACGCTTTTGGCTCGGCTTGCAACTGCAGCATCAGCCCCATTGGCATACCTACTGGCGCAACCCAGGTGACTCCGGCCTGCCCACCCAATTGCGCTGGACACTGCCGCCTGGACTGACCGCTTCAGAAACGATTTGGCCGATGCCCCAAAAAATCGCCATTGGGAGTCTGACGAACTATGGGTACGAAAACAGCACCTTGCTGGTCGTTCCGGTACAGGTCGCCAAAGACTTCAAAGCCAGCGGCCCGCTCACCGTGCAACTCCAAGCCAACTGGCTGGTTTGCAGGCAAGAATGTATTCCGCAAGAAGGCATTTTTTCCTTGCGTATCCCCGCGCAAGGCGCTATCGCCGCGCATAGCGATCTCTTTGAGGCGGCCTTGAAACACCCATCTCAGCCCTTGCAGGGCCGTGACACACCACAAGACAATGCAAGCGCCTCAGCCACTTTAAGCGACAAAGCCACCCGATTGACTGTGCAATTGAAGACTTTGCCCGCCGCTTGGCGCGGACAAAAGCTGAGTCTGTTTCCCATCACGCCAGAAATCATCGTCAACTCCGCCGTTGAGGGCCGCGACTGGAGCCAGCAGTGGAAGGGCAACGTCTGGAGCGCCAACCTTCCCGTTTCGCCGGAACGAATCGACAGCCCTCAAACACTCCAATGGTTGGTGGCCTTGGGTGATCCTCCCGCAGCCAAAGTGGCCGGTGTGACCGTAGCCACACCCGTCACCGGCGCCTGGCCGGCGCCAGCCACCGCAGCAGTCGTCTCGCCGCAATTGAGTCAAGCCTTGAAAGCCAATGCTGCCGCCTTGCCGCCCCCTGCTTCAACCCCTGCCGGACTCGGCTTATGGATCGGGGCCGTGTTTGGTGCCTTCCTGGGCGGCCTGTTGCTCAACCTGATGCCTTGTGTATTCCCCGTACTGGCCATCAAAGTGGTGGGCTTTGCCCAACCCGGACACACGCGATCAGCCCACCGCTGGGCCGGCTGGGCGTACACAATGGGCGTGGTGGGCTCTTTTGTGATTCTGGGTGGGCTGATGCTCGCCTTGCGGGCCGGCGGCAGCCAACTGGGCTGGGGGTTCCAATTGCAATCGCCCGCCGTGGTGGCCGCATTGGCGGTACTTTTTACGCTCTTGGGTTTGAACCTGTCGGGGTTCTTTGAATTTGGTCAATTTGTCCCCAGCCGCCTAGCGGCCGTGCAACACCGCCATCCTGCAGTCGATGCCTTGTGGTCTGGCGTCCTGGCCGTGGTAGTGGCCTCGCCCTGCACGGCCCCTTTTATGGGCGCGTCTTTGGGCTTGGCGATCGGTCTGCCTGCTTGGCAAGCCCTGCCTATTTTTGCGGCCATGGGCGCTGGTCTGGCCTTGCCTTATCTGGCCGCCAGTTTGTGGCCTGCCTTTGCCAAGGCCTTGCCGAGGCCAGGCGCCTGGATGCAAACGCTGCGTCAACTGTTGGCGTTTCCGATGTTCGCCACGGTGGTGTGGCTGCTGTGGGTGTCGGGCCAACAAACCGGCATCGACGGTGCAACCTCATTGCTGGGCTTACTGGTCGCCTTGGCGTTCTTCATCTGGGCTTGCGGCCTGACGGGCCGAACACGTTGGGTACTTTCAGCGCTGGGCATGGCGCTGAGCCTCTGGCTGGGACAGGCCGTCTACATCGCTCAATCGCTGCAGCCGGTTGCGGCCTCCAGCGCAGAATCGTCTCCTGGCGCGGCCCAGTGGCAACCCTGGTCTCCCCAAACGCTGCAGGCCCGACTTGACGCCGGTCAAACCGTGTTTGTGGACTTCACCGCCGCCTGGTGCGTCACTTGCCAATTCAACAAGAAAACCACCTTTGCCAACGCGGACCTGCTGAAAACATTTGATGATCAGCATGTGGCCTTGCTGCGTGCCGACTGGACACGGCAAGACCCCGCCATCACCCAAGCGCTGAACCAACTCGGGCGCAATGGCGTTCCGGTCTATGCGGTGTACGCACCCGGCAAGCCGCCCCGTGTTCTTTCAGAGCTGCCCTCTGTCCAAGAAATCACCGAAGCCCTGCGACAATAAGCACCATGACAAGCACCATGACAAGCACCATGAGCAAAGCAACGCCATTCGCCCCCCTGCAAAACGACAGCTTCTTGCGCGCCTGCATGCGCCAGGCGACAGACCACACCCCCGTCTGGTTGATGCGCCAAGCCGGCCGCTATTTGCCCGAATACTGCGCCACCCGGGCCACAGCAGGCAGCTTCATGGGGCTGGCCACCAACGTGGACTTTGCCACCGAAGTGACCTTGCAGCCCCTGGAACGCTACCCGCTGGACGCCGCCATCCGGTTCAGCGACATCCTCACCGTGCCCGACGCGATGGGCTTGGGCCTGAGCTTTGCCCTGGGCGAAGGCCCCCGTTTTGCCAAAAACGTGCGCGACGAAGCTGCTGTGGCCGAGTTGCAGGTGCCGGACATGGCCAAACTTCGCTACGTGTTTGACGCGGTCACCTCCATTCGCAAAGCACTCAACGGCCGCGTCCCCTTGATCGGCTTTTCTGGCAGCCCCTGGACGCTCGCTTGCTACATGGTTGAAGGCAAAGGCTCCGACGATTACCGCCACGTCAAGAGCCTCATGTACAGCCGCCCTGACCTGATGCACCGCATCCTGAAAATCAATGCCGATGCGGTCGCCCTGTACCTGAACACCCAGATCGAAGCCGGTGCCCAAGCCGTGATGATTTTTGACAGTTGGGGCGGGGTGCTCGCCGATGGCGCGTTCCAAGAATTCAGCCTGGCCTACACGCGTCAGGTGCTGGCCCAACTCAAGACCGAACACAACGGGCAGACCATTCCCCGGCTGGTGTTCACCAAAGGCGGCGGTTTGTGGCTGGACGACATGGCCGGTCTGGACTGCGAAGTACTGGGCCTGGACTGGACCGTTAACCTGGCCAAAGCCCGCGCCGCCGTCGGCGGCGCTGTGGGCGGGCCCGGCAAAGCCTTGCAAGGCAATATCGACCCCAATGTGTTGTTTGCTCCACCTGTGCAAATCCAAAAAGAAGTCCGGCGCGTGCTCGACAGCTTTGGCAGGCCCCACACCGACAGCGCCACCAACGGGCCGACCCACATCTTCAACTTGGGCCATGGCATCAGCCAATACACACCGCCAGACCACGTTGCAGCCCTGGTCGAAGCGGTGCACAGCCACTCACGGGCTATGCGCGTGTAAGTGTCCACAAGACACTTCACGGCACAGGCCATTTGCCGGCTTTATCACAGAAAATCGGGCTTGACAAAGGAAAATTTTTGATTTTTTTGTGTTTTTCCTATTGACTTATGCACAAAACACCACATGCTGCTTTGAGGTCTTTTTGTAAAAAAATATTTCAGCAGTGTGAAAGCCTATATATCCTAAGTCCTTGTTTTTATTAAGAATTTTATTTTTGCTCAGTTGATGGGCAAACCAGCAGAAGGCTTGTTTTTCAAGCCTCGCGCACGGTCCAAGGGTAGTTTTCAACAAAGTTATCCACAGATTATTGGGATCACCCATAAACCCTCGAAAAATCAATGACTTAGCGATGATTTGAAAAATTTCCCTAAGTATCAAAATGATCAAATTCGTGACATTTATCAATACCGGCACCGAATAAGCACCCATGACCTTGTGGCTTGACATCGCCGTTCAAACACCTGCGCACAGCCAGATCGGTGGTTTGCTGACCTACCGCCATGTCCAGCAAAGCAGTGAAACCGGCAGACCAACCGAAGGCGCGTTGGTGCGCGTGCCCTTGGGTTCGCGTTCCTTATTGGGTGTCATTTGGGCCGTTCACGACACCCCCCCCGCAGATTTACGTGCGGAAAGCGTGCGGGACATTGAAGGCCTGCTCGAAGGCATCGCCCCCTTGCCTTCCGCTTGGCGGCAACTGGTCCAATTTGCCGCGCACTACTACCAACGCTCGGTGGGCGAGGTGGCCATGGCCGCCCTGCCGCCCCAACTGCGCGACCTGAGCGCCCTCCAGATGGCGCGGCGCCTCAAAAAGCAAGCCCGCACCCGGACCGACGACAGCCCCGTTGCCCCCGGCCTGGCACTGTCGCAACAGCAAAGCGACACCCTCGCGCAGATCGCGTCCCAGCCAGGCCCCTTTCTCATTTTTGGGGCCACAGGCAGCGGCAAAACCGAAGTCTATTTGCAAGCCGTTCAGCGCCAACTCGAAGCCGACCCCTTGGCCCAGGCGCTGCTCATGGTGCCCGAAATCAATTTAACGCCGCAACTCGAAGAACGCGTCACTGCCCGCTTTGGGGCCGATCGCGTCGTCTCCATGCACAGCGGCATGACCCCGGCACAACGGCTGAACAGCTGGTTGGCAGCGCACGCTGGCACAGCGCGCATCGTGTTGGGCACCCGCATGGCGGTGTTTGCATCCCTGCCGCATTTGAAATTGATCGTGGTCGATGAAGAGCACGACCCCAGCTACAAACAGCAAGAAGGGGCCCGTTATTCAGCACGCGATCTGGCCATTTACCGAGGCCGCCTCGAAGGCGCCAAGGTCATTCTGGGATCGGCCACACCCTCGCTTGAAAGCTGGCACCACAGCCGCCCTGCAGCCGAAGGCGGTCGCTACCAACGGCTGGTCATGCCCGAGCGTGTCGGCGCGGGACAACTGCCCTTTGTGCGCCGGGTCGACATGAACAACCAGCCGCGCAAAACCGTGTTGTCGTCTCAGCTCTTGACCGACATACAAGCCCGCATTGAACGCGGTGAGCAATGCATGCTGCTGCTCAACCGGCGCGGCTATGCGCCCGTGCTGCACTGCGCCGATTGCGGCTGGAAAAGCGAATGCAGCCACTGCAGCGCGTTCCGGGTGTTCCACAAACTCGACCGCACCCTGCGCTGCCACCACTGCGGTTTTACAGAACGCGTGCCCCGCGCCTGCCCCTCTTGCGGCAACGCCGACATCGCCCCCATGGGGCGCGGCACCGAACAACTCGAAGAACACCTGGCCGAGCTGCTGGTCAACGTGCGCCGCCCCGACGGCCAAGCCGTGCGTATTTTGCGGATAGATGCCGACAGCACCAAACACAAAGGCGCCCTCGAAAACCAATTGGCGCAAGTCCACTCCGGCGAGGTGGACGTCTTGGTCGGCACGCAAATGATTGCCAAAGGGCATGACTTTCGGCGCATCACCTTGGTGGCCGCCATCAACCCCGACAACGCCTTGTTCTCCAGCGATTTTCGGGCGCCCGAAAGGCTGTTTTCACTGTTGATGCAAGCCGGTGGCCGGGCCGGCCGAGACGCCGGACAAAGCAGCCAAAGCGAGATGTGGGTGCAAACTTTTCACCCCCAACACGACGTCTTTGCCGCGCTCAAACAACACGACTACCCGGCTTTTGCCGCCAGTCAGTTGAAGGAGCGCGAACAAGCCAGCCTGCCCCCTCTGAGTTACCAAGCCTTGCTGCGGGCCGATGCACGCAGTCAAGAAGTTGCGCAATTGTTTTTGAACGCCACCAGCCAAGCCTTGCAAATGCAAGCGGCGCAAGATGCCCAAATGGCTGATCTGCTCAGCCAAGTCAACTTGTTTCCGGCGGTTCCTATGAGCATGCAAAGGGTGGCCAATGTGGAGCGGGCGCAAATGCTGATCGAGAGCGCCTCACGCATGGCCTTGCAAAAAGTGCTGGCGGCCCTGCACCCCGTCATGCACACCGTGCGCTCCCGCCCTGAGCACAAAGGGCTGATCCGCTGGCTGGTCGATGTCGACCCGCTGGCGATTTAGGTTTTATTGATCCGCCCCTGTGAAGTCTGCTGAGTGACTTCAATCTTGCATCTTGTGGGAGCTAGCCCTGCTGGCGATCAGACGCTTGTGGACCACAGGCTTTTCGCTTGCAGGGCAAGCTCCTACAAGACCCTTCTACAAGACCCTTCTACAAGAGCGTCCCACAAGATGTTGCTATCTGTGAATGCTTGCTTGGCATTAAACAGTCAGCCAAGCCACGGCGCCTGAAAAAGTCAAAAAGGCCGCCGCGGTTGACACCAAAATGATCAAGGCCACGCGGCCGTTGTCGGCGCCAAAACGTTCGGCCAGCATCGACACATTGCTGGCACTGGGCAACGCCGCCACCAAGACCATGACCTTCAAGGCAAACGCATCGATGGGCACGCCCACCGACACCGCCGCCGCCCCCACCACCAAGACCAGCACCGGATGCAAGACCAGTTTGATCAAGGCGATCGGCAGCACATCGCGCCACAGCAAAGGGCCGTTTTCTCGCGCATGGGCTTGCATTTGAGAGCGGGCCAACACCGCGCCGATGGTGAACAAGGCCACGGGCGAGGCCGCATCACCCATCAGACCCACCGTTTTGTCCAAAGGCCCCCACCAGACCCATTGCTGCCAAGAAAAAACAGCGCCCAACAAAATGGCCCACGGCATGGGGTTGCGCAGCACACCGGCCAAGGCCTTGCGCGCCGCCGCAGAGGCCCCGTTCTCACCCGCAGCATCCAGCCGCGACAAGGCGATACACAACGACATGGTGAACACAATGTCAGCCAAAATCGTCACGATGCTCGGACCCGCTGCCGCTGACCCCAGCAAAGCCACCAACAAAGGTACGCCCATGAAACCGGTGTTGGGAAAAGCCCCCACCAGCGCCCCAAAAGCGGCATCGTTCCAGCGAATACGCCGGTTCAAACTGACCGCCACCGTGAACCCCACCATGACCAAGGCACACAACAGGTAGGTCAAAAAAACCCCGGCATTCAGCAATTGCGCCACCGGCATGCCCGCGCCAAAGCGAAACAACATGCAGGGCAATGCGAAATACAACACAAAGCCATTCAAACCGGCAATGGCCTCCAGTGGCAGCATCCCCATGCGAGCGGCGATAAAACCGGCCAAAACCAGGGCAAAAAACGGGAAAGTCACTTGTAAAACATCAAACATACCGGCATTGTCTCTTGAATTGGCAAAGTCAAAGAACGCAGTGCGGCTATGATGGCCGCCCATGTCTGACTTCACCACCGGCCTCAATCTCGCGCAACAAGACGCCGTCAACTATGTCCATGGTCCCTGCCTGGTTTTGGCGGGGGCGGGTTCAGGCAAGACCCGGGTCATCACCCACAAAATTGGCCGCTTGATGCAAGTCGGTCTGGGGCCCAAACAGATTGCGGCCATCACCTTTACCAACAAAGCCGCCACCGAAATGCGCGAACGCGCCCGCAGCCTGATTGGCAAAGCCGCCAAAGATGTGTTGATCTGCACCTTCCATGCGCTGGGCGTGCGCATCATGCGCGAAGACGGGGCTGTTCTCGGGCTCAAACCCCAGTTCAGCATCCTGGACTCGGACGACGTGACCAGCATCCTGAAAGACTGCGGCGGCACCACCGATGCCGCCACCGCACGCCAATGGCAGTGGACCATCAGCCTGTGGAAAAACAACGGACTGAATGCAGCCCAAGCCCAAGCCCAGGCCAAAGACGACAACGAACACATCATCGCCCGCATCATGGGCCTGTACGAAGACCGCTTGAGCGCCTACCAAAGCGTCGACTTTGACGACCTGATCGGATTGCCCCTCAAGCTGCTGGCCCACCACCCTGAGGTGCGGGCCAAATGGCAATCCACCATGGGGCATGTGCTGGTGGACGAATACCAAGACACCAACGCCACCCAATACGAAGTACTCAAACACCTCGTGGGAGAGCGCGGCCGCTTTACCGCCGTGGGCGACGATGACCAGTCCATCTACGGCTGGCGCGGCGCGACGCTGGACAATTTGAAAAAGCTGCCGCAAGACTTTCCGAACTTGAAAGTCATCAAGCTGGAGCAAAACTACCGCTCCACCAGCGCCATCTTGCGTGCGGCCAACAACGTGATTCAGCCCAACCCCAAACTGTTTCCCAAAACCTTGTTCTCCGAACTGGGCGAAGGCGAGCCGGTGCGGGTGGTCGATGCCGACAACGAAGAGCACGAGGCCGAGCGCACCATCTCGCGCATACAGTCTTTGCGTGCAGGCAGCACCGTGACCACCAATGCCCAGGGCGAGGCGCAGTACCGCGAGCTGAAAGATTTTGCGATTTTGTACCGTGCCAACCACATGGCCAAACCGTTTGAAAAAGCGCTGCGCCGCGCCAATATGCCGTACAAGGTGTCGGGCGGTCAAAGCTTTTTTGACCGCGCTGAAATCAAAGACCTCTGTGCCTGGTTTCGCCTGTGGATCAACAACGACGACGACCCCGCCTTTTTGCGCGCCATCATCAGCCCCAAGCGCGGCATTGGTCACCAAACCCTCGCGCAACTGGGCACATTTGCCAGCCAATACAAACTCAGTTTGTTTGAGGCCCTGTTTGCCAACAGCTTACCCAGCGTCTTGTCGGCCAAAGCGGTGGGCAGCCTGCACGAATTTGGCCGCTTTTTGAACGACCAGGAATACCGTGCACGCCACACCTTAGGCGCCGAAAGTGCCCAAACTTTTTTGACCGACTGGCTCAAAGACATTGGCTATGAAAAGCATTTGTACGACGGTGAAGAGAACGAAAAAATAGCCGCCGCCCGCTGGACCAATGTGCTCGAGTTTTGCGACTGGATGGCGGCCCGCTGCGGCGGCGAAATCGACGACGCCGCAGGCGTCAGCACCGCATCCGAAGTGAAATCACTTTTAGAGGTGGCGCAAACCATCTCGCTGTTGTCCACCCTCAACGAACGCGAAACCGAGCAAAACGTGGTGACCCTCTCCACCCTGCATGCCTCCAAAGGTCTGGAGTGGCCGCATGTGATGCTGGTGGGGGTGAACGAAGGCCTGCTGCCCTTCAAGCTCGGTGACGACAACACGCCATCAGGCATGGCCGAAGGCGCGATGAGCGAGGACATTTTGCTGCGGCTGCAAGAAGAACGGCGCTTGATGTATGTAGGCATCACCCGCGCCCAACGCAGCCTGGCCGTGAGCTGGACCAAGCGCCGCAAAAAAGGCCGCGAAACTGTTTCTGCGCTGCCCAGTCGCTTCATTTCCGAAATGGCGCTCGACAAAGAAACCATTCGCGAAGACCCGCGCGAGAGACTGAAAGCCCTGCGTGCTGAGTTTGCCCAAAAAGCCGCTGCCACTGCGGCGGCTCAAGCCCTCAAGCCCTGAAGGCGTTGGTTTGTTTCAGTGTGTCAGCGTGCGGATGCGCCACAAATTGGCCACCGCCACCGCCGTCTTGTCATCGCTGATCTTGGCCAGCAACGCGCGGCTGGCCACCGCATCACCGGCCTTGAAGACAGCGATGGCTTGGTGCAAATACACCTCAGCCTCACGCCGCACCGGTCCTGCAGCCAAAGCCTTGGCGTACATCGCGCTGGCCTGTGCCCATTGCTGCTTGGAGAGCCACACATCGCCCAAGCCCACCCAGGCATTGCTGTCCTTGGCGGATTTTTCTAAGGAGGGCATCAACTTGTCATCTTCCGCCAATTTGGCGGCAGCCAATTGACGCAATTTGGCATGCGCTGAGGCTTGAGCGCCCTGGCCCAGCACGCCTTTTTGGAAACCGCTTTCCATCACACGCTGCGCATCGGCAGGCAAGCCGGCACGCAAAGCCAACTCGGCCATCATGACGTACTCCTCTGCGTCATCCAAAGTACCGGCCTCTTCGGAAAGACGGTACACATCCAGGTCGAAACGCGTATTGGCCTGCGCTTGGCTGTTGAGGCGACCGATGGCCTCTGCCCAATAGGCTTTGGACGGGTACAAGGCCAACAGCTGATGCAAAGTCGCCTCGTACCCCGCGACATCTTTCAGCCCACGGTAACTCACCGCCAAGATGCGCAACTCGGCCTCGGTCGACTTTTGGCCCGCAGCGGCATCGATCTTCATTTTGATTTGCATTTCTTGAACCACATCCTGGTGCGCATTCAATAAAGACAAGGTCTGAATCAGTACGGGGCGCACCGACGGGTTGGTGCCGCCATCGCTCAAATAGCGCTTAGCCCACTTGACCAAACCGGCGGAGTCTTTTTTCTGCTGGCTGACATTCATTAACGACTCGAGAAACGGCCGTTGCTCTGGCGCGCTCAACCCCGGCTGCGACAACAACAGCTCCAAAGAGGCTGCGGCCTGATCGAAGTCTTGGGCCGCAAGCGCCGCCATCGCCAAGGTGCGATGTGCCAAAAATGTTTCGGCGGGCGTTATTTTGGACACCGCCAAAGCCTCTTTCGCCAAACTGACCGCCTGCTGCGGCTGGCTGTTTTTCAAAGCCTCTTGAGCCGCCTGCAAAGGCTTATAAACCTCCATCTGCACAGAAACCGGCGCCGCCGTTTGGGCAGCCAGGTGCAGGCTGAACACAGCGCACATCAAGCCGAAGGCCAGGCGATTCAGAGCAAAGCAGAAATAGTTCATGCCGATATTGTCTCTTGAATTTCAAGCGCCAAGACCTACAGCCACCCGGTAGGTCGGCAGCTTCAGCTCCGACATTGACAGGTTTCTGTAGGTCGGCAGCTTCAGCTCCGACATGGACAGGGTTCTGTAGGTCGGCAGCTTCAGCTCCGACATGTGTTCATGGACCACCACCATGTGTCGGACCTGAAGGTGCCGACCTACGGGGCCATCGCTTGCAGGCAAGCTCCTACAGAAGAACATCGTTTGCAGCGGCGGAAGTTTGTAGGAGCCCACCCCGTGGGCGATTGCATGTGGCGTAGGAGCCCACCCCTGTGGGCGATTGCATGTGGCGTAGAAGTCCACCCTGTGGGCGATTTCGTTTGTAGGAGCCCACCCTGTGGGCGATTGCGGGCATAGCTCGGCAGCATGCTAGCCCACAGGGTGGGCTCCCACAACAAAACCACTGGCCCTTGTGAGGCGGGGGGTTCATTGAACAGCCTCAATGCGAAAGCGCGAAATCAATCAACGACTGGCTTAACCAAATGCCATGCTGGCGCATATTGGCAATTGCCAACTTCATATCAATTGGAAAGCCCAGTTGCTTGGCCTTAATCAACAAACCCAAAGTGCCGGTCAAGGTCAAGCCGCTCAAGCGAGCCATACGACGTCCGACCTCTTCGTCAATGCATACCAATGGAAATGAAAAATTCATCGCTGTTTGAATCACCGAGGCCTCGCCGGCATCCAATGAATTTTTCAAAAAGGGGGACAGCACGACCGGTTGTGTTTGCACATCCAGCCATTTTGCCGACTCAAAAACATCGACACCTACCAAAAAAAAACCACCCGCACGAACCTCTTGCGCGACCTCAAACGGCACCACCACACGCGCATAAAGAAACTGCAAGACATCTAAAGAACCCAACGCGGCCGTCAAGGCAATCAGCGGCGTGGTGTTGGTCACTACAATCTTTGCACGCTCATGCATTCGCGACATCGTCCGTTACGTCGTCGTTGGACAAGTCCATCAGCGCTACGCCAAAACGCGGCAGCTCTGCGATGAAAGCAACTCTGTCCATGCCTGCCAAGGTTGCAGCCATGCCTGAAGATAAGCGCTTCATTTCAAAAAACTTCACCGCCATCGCCAGCTTTGCATCACGCAAAAAATCTTCCTTCGCGTAATGCATCGCGTCGGGGTAATGGTTGGGTATTTCCATCAGAAATTGCATAGAAACCTCCTGAACCTCCAAAGTATGGCACAAACAAAACCCCACGCCCTTGTGAGGCGTGGGGTTTGCACGTTGAAGGCTCGTGCTTACGCGTGGTTGGCCAACACCATGTGTCGGACCTGAAGGTGCCGACCTACGGGGCCATCGCTTGCAGGCAAGCTCCTATAGAAGAACATCGTGTGCAGCTGCGGAAGTTTGTAGGAGCCCACCCCGTGGGCGATTGCATGTGGCGTAGGAGCCCACCCCTGTGGGTGATTTCGGGCATAGGGCGGCAGCGATGCAATCGCCCACGGGGTGGGCTCCTACGGCCATACGGAATGGGGAATGGGCCCTCTCAGGCCCATTCGTTTTAGCCATGTGTGAAATGGTTGGCTTGCACAATCGCCAGATCGATCAACACTTGCGCATTGGTATCTGTGTGGTTATACACTTCATAAGAATGACCATTAGCAACAGTCTTGCCCATGTCTTGCCATGTACCAACAATACCACCGTTTGTTCAAAGCGGAATTGGTCGTAAACTAAGCGCCATCGAAAATGGAATACAAAGCTGATGAAAGACTACGCCAGTAGACAGAGGTCGCCCCGTAAGCACATGGTGGGACTGTCGGTCGTGGTGGCGTTGCACGCGCTGTTGTTCTGGGCCATTAACTCGGGCTTGGCGAACAAGTTT
>CANBWK010000064.1 GCA_947373105.1 Comamonadaceae bacterium
CAGATCTTGCTCCACCAGAACTTGTTCATAAAGTTTTTGAGTCTCCAAATGTAATAAGCGCACTTGCAGAAGGTTTTGCACCCGTGCCAAAACCTCGGCGATATCAAAGGGCTTGCTTAAAAAGTCCAAAGCGCCGACCTTCAATGCCCGCAGTTTTTCGTTGGGCTGGGCGGTGATGATCAGGACCGGTAGGATGCCCTCACCCTCTATAGTTTTGAGCCCCTCCATCACTTGAAATCCGTTCATCTCTGGCATATTAAGATCTAAAAGGATCAGGTCATATCTGTTTTGTCGATGCAGATCCATCACCTCAGTCGGATTTTGTGTGGAGGAGATATCGGAATAGCCCGCACTAAGCAGCAAGCGCTCAAGCAGCAGCACGTTGGCGGCTTGATCGTCCACTATAAGCAGTTTGGCTTTCAGAATGGCGGAGGTGTGAATCATGGGGTTTTGAGTCCGAGCGCCAAGTCCAAGGTGTTCATGAACTCTTCCACCACAACGGGCTTGGTCAGGTAACGAAAGAAGCCCAATTGCCGTCCCACTTCGATGTCCCTCGACAGGCGTTGACATCTCGCAGCAGAGGAGGTAATTGGCCCAGCTGGACAGAGTCCAAATTCATCAAACCGACAACGCTGTCCACGCCGATGACCACCCGCCGATCATCGAATTTCAGGGTCACAAAGCGGCCGTAACTTGGGCAATTTTCACTGTTCTCCAAGAGCGCTTTGAGATCGACGACGGGCGTCGGCGTGCCGCGAATGACGGACACACCTCGAACAAAACCTGGTGTTCCGGCAACCGGCTTGATGGGGAGCGGACGCATGGTTTCCGCCACATGGTGCAGCGGGAAGGCGCACACACGTGCACCGACCATAACCACAAATACCGAGCTAGCTTGTGTTGCTCGGACAGTTAAGAGATCAAGCATGACGCCTTGCGCGTCAGCGACGGTACTCGAGAAATTGGCGAGGTTGAGAACGAAAGCAAAGCAGATATTCTTAGCATGGCGATCTCTGTATTTAGTCTGGCGGGTCGCGCAAACAAAGCTGCAAGCAGCAAATCATTCTATGCCCTAATTCGGTGCAACGCACCCTTTTGTTCGCATGCCCCGGAAAAGTGGTGACTGAGGGGACAGTCTTCCATGCCTTTGGTACCTTTGAGCATCGATATATGCCGGCCCTACACTTGACAGGGATTTTTTTGTGACAAGTTCAAACCCAAAAATTTAACCAGTTTTTTACTACGCTCAACCAGGATGGCCTCCATTTTTTTCAAAATTTTGCAGCCACCTTTTCCTTGATTTGATCTGGTTTCTTTGGGGCCAATGATACGACCTCGCGCGTTGCGCACCACGATGGGTTGAACGGGTAGACCTGTGGCTCGATCTAACACTTCCATTCGAGTCCTTGGTACCCTAGAGTTAGGTCACAATGTTTGTATGCGCGCAAAGCACAACGTTTACGTCGTCGAATTGTCCAAGGAAGTCTTGGATGAGAAAAAGTTCCTCAAGTCGAACCCAGGTTATGTAAGTGGCATGCCCTGCGTCTATGTGGGCATGACTGGGCTGGACCCGGATGTGCGCTTTGACAATCACATGGCTGGCATCCGCTCAAACAAATATGTCACTCGCTTTGGGCTGCGCTTGATGACTGAGCTGTTTGAACACTTGAATCCCATGCCTTATGGAGATGCACAATACATGGAAGTTGATCTTGGCATTCGCATGCGTGAACAAGGCTACGGGGTTTGGCAAGCCTGAGTCAGTCAGACTGAGGCGCCTTGATTTTGAGGTACTGCGCAATCGCCCAACCGGCCCAAAAGAGCATGCCGATCATGACCGATCCCCTACCCCAAGCGATCAACTGGTCTGATTCGCAAAAAAGCAAACACATCACACCTTGCAGCATCATCACAGTGCTGGCCGGACGGAAAGAGTCGATAAATTGAGCCCAACTGAAAATGAATGTGGATTTCATGGTTATCTCCTGATGAATTGAGAGTCTTGTCAGTATACTGTTTTTATATACAGTATTACAAGCACTCTGGTTTTCGCAATCCCAGCGGGACCCATGGTTTTCATACCGCAGAAATAAGGTCTAACGTGATCAACAGGGTGTTGCACTTCCCTTTTGAATCCGCCCCTTTAAATGCAATGAGTATTTAAGTATCTTTTTAGGCGATGCATTGTCAAATCTACATGTTGGGTTTATCGCCATTTATTCCGCAATGTCAGCAGCAATCGCTCCCATGATTGCGGACCTGTCAGTGGGTTTCGTCCGACATGGACACCTATTACAGGATTTACGCCATTTGGAACATCGGTTCGCAGTCTGACGGTTCCGACTGGGTTATCAAAATCGTGAAAGCTGTCAGAATAAACGTAGAAATCTGCCCCCGTATTCTTAGCTAATTGAATACACGGTCCTGGCGGCGTCCAGTCATCAAGTTCTGCCAACAACATTAACAATGGGACATGTGGTCGATAGTTTCCCTTCAATGAGTCCGAACAGCCAGGATAAAAAGCAATTGCAACGCTAGGTTGCACTTTTCTCGATGCTACTTTTTGTCGGTTTGCGTCCGTACTTCTTAAGACCGTGCTCCCGCCATGCGACCAACCAAGTAAAGCGATCTTTGTGGCATCTGTCCAACTCTGTGATGATAGCCAGAGCAGAACTTCATCTACGTCATCCGATCTGTGAGATTGTGTAATTTTGCGCACATTAAATCTTTGAGAGCACAGGCTTGTTTCACCTCGGGTTGTAAAACTATCAGGAAAAACAATTGAATATCCATTGTCAGCAATCAATTGAGCCATACCTGCATGTCGGGCATTTAATTTGCCTTGATTGATGCCAGTCGTTGCATAAAGCCCGCCACAGCCATGCAGTGCGACGACCACAGGTCTGGGTTGGTTAATAGAAAGGCCTGCCGGATGCAGCATGTGTACCTTGATTAAATTTCCACCTTAACTTGGAATGACAACTTCTTCTGGTACCAGAGCAAAGCACCAGACTGGAAACAAAATCAACAAATAAATCCATTTTTTGATTGGTAAGCACAACATAACTTTGAATAAATTTTTAGGCTCTTGAAAGTTGATTCAACTTCTTTGAAGCACATTGAGGAAAAGGTCTGTATGCATCATTCATTGCGTTGGTCATTGGTCTGATTGATGATCATATCAACGAACTCTTTTCCTTTGAAAGTGACTCCCTCGTCAAGGACCAAAACTTTAGCTATCAAGGTCTTTTCATATGAAGCCCCAAGTCGCGGAGAATGCCTTGTCTGGCGTCTTTGATTACACAAATTTGACAAATGAGATAAGCTTAGTCATCTGTTAAGGATACCCCTTATGGATTAATTTGTTACTTCTAAATGGAGCCACTCATGCTCGTTCGCCTCTTGTATGTTAGCCAACCAGTAGGTCCCATCACAACAACAATGACCACGTTAATTTTGGAGAAATCCGCTTCGTACAACAAAAAGGAAAATATCACTGGTGTTTTATGTCAAGGTTCAGGCTTATGGTTGCAAGTTTTGGAAGGCGAGAGATCACACGTCAATTTGCTTTACTCCCGAATCATGGCGGATCGAACTCACCGAAATGTTGAACTGCTGTCGATGGAAGAAATTACGCAGAGACAGTTTGGTCAATGGTCCATGGCGCTTGTATATTTGTCTAAAGATGACCCCATGGTTCAAATGGCACATCCAGAATTTGACCCCTACTCAGCTTCAGCCAAGGAGGCTATTTTCATCTTAGATGAACTGGTAAAGACAGGCACTCCAATTTCTGCAAATTAATAATAATGAATATAAGATTTTCAAGTTCAACGAAACCAAACACTAAAAAGAGTCATTGATGAATAAATTTTTTGCGATTTCCATTTTGAGCTTACTGACTTCCTGTGCAACCCAAAACACTGGGCCAATGGCAAGCGCTGAACTCGCACCTACAAAAGGAAACGCAACTTCCGGATTGGTAACTTTTACTCAATCTGGTGCCAAGGTCATGGTGCTTGCCGAGATTCGCGGACTAAAGCCAAATGCAGAACATGGATTTCACATCCATGAAAAAGGTGATTGTTCAAGTGGTGATGGCATGAGCACGGGTGGTCATTTCAACCCAACAACACAAGCACACGGTGCGCACGGGACAGGGAGTCACCATTCGGGAGATTTACCTTCTCTCATGGCTGATGCAAATGGTGTTGCAAAATTAAGGATTGAATCCTCAACCATTACGGTTGATTCTGGCGTTACAAATATTATTGGACGTGGTTTGATTGTTCACAGAGATCCCGACGACTACAAAACTCAACCTACCGGCAACGCAGGTCCCAGGCTAGCCTGCGCAGTTATTAACAAAAATTAATCCAGGTGAAGGTATGGGTTTCAAACCGAAGCCAATTTGAACAGGTAACAATGATCACCTCTTGCTTAAAAACCATGCTTGACATTCTGATGCTTTAGGAGACTTTAAATGACGCAACGCCGGCAAATCCTAGGTTCAACGGTTGCACTAACTGCCTCCGCGATCCTGCCAATTTTGAGCACGCCAACAGCGCGTGCACAAAGTTTTCCAGCCCGAACCATTCGATATATCTGTCCGTGGACAGCCGGAGGAACAACGGACATAGTGATGCGTGTCCTTGCCGAAAGCGCTACAAAGACGCTTGGACAAACCGTCATCGTGGATAACAAGCCTGGTGCAGGCGGCACATTGGGTGCTGTAGAACTCGTTAACGCCAAACCAGATGGCTACACCTTGGCGCAATTGCCTATTAGCGTTCTTCGCATTCCTCACATGCAAAAGGTTCAGTTTGATGCCCTGAAAGACTTTACTTGGATTGCATGCCTAACGGGCTATACGTTTGGCTTGGTAGTGCGAGCAGATTCGCCCATTAAAACCGTCAAGGACTTGGTCGCCTATGCCAAGTTAAATCCAGAGAAATTCAGTTATGGATCGCCCGGAACTGGAACCAGTCCTCACCTTGTGATGGAAGAGTTTGCTTTCAAAGCAGGCATCAAATTGCAGCACATCCCTTTCAAGGGTGTTGCTGAAGGAATGCAATCCTTGTTAGGCGGTCACATCATGGGACACAGTGACTCAACGGGTTGGGCTCCCCATGTTGAGGAAGGAAGACTCAGACTTCTGGCCACTTATGGAAGTAAACGAACCAAACGCTGGTCTCATGTGCCAACGTTGGAAGAGTTAGGGTACCAAACTGTTTCTGACTCCCCTTTTGGAGTTTGCGGACCCAAAGGCATGGACCCTGTGGTCGTCAAAATTTTGCAAAACGCCTTCAAAGCTACGCTGGACGACCCCAATGTAATTGCGTCTCTTCAAAAATATGATCAACCGGTCATTTATTTAGACACAGCAGCTTACACACAATACGCTCGAGATACCTTCCATGCTGAAAAGGCAACTATCGAGCGCCTTGGCATGGCGAATAAAAATTAATTTTTCATTAGTTTTCATTGCGTTTTTTTGCTTTGTACTGCTGAATGCTCTTTTTCAAATCTTGGAACTCTTCACAACCAAAAGTACAGGCTTTGTCTAATCGGGCAAGCAGTTTTTCAGCACCAGCAAGGTCATTTTTGATCAGCATCTGTGAGCAATTCAATGGCCTTTTCATAATTGCTAGCCTTGATTGCATTTCTAGCCGGCAGAAGTATTTCTGCAACCGATTTAGTACTAGGCTGCGTTGGAGCTGAATCTGCAGACCATGCAGAAAATGAACACGCAAGGAAAGAAGCAATCAATATATTTTTCAAAATAGCCTCTGAAATTTCGAGGGAAAGTTGATGATGTCATTGGTCGTAGCTGGTGACATATCTTTGGTCAATGATTTTTATAAGTGAATACCCTGAACAATAAACCACTTGGAAAAGGATATAAATAGGCATGAATGCACGTTTATCTGCGTCCTTTTTGCGTCCGATTTTCACGTTACCAAAATTTAATTTGGTCATGATGAGTTCACTACCCGTGCGGCCTAAAGTTCAGAGTGAGGCAACAAATCTGGATCTTGGCTCTCCCTATGAATGCGAACAGTCTTTACAGAACGTCATTCGTTTTGACATCATTCCCAGGCTCTTAAGATCTCAACGTACACAATCCTCAAATTCAGTCATCACTCGCCCCGAGTCGCTTTTAAAAATTTCAGATTTTGAGATTTCCGTTTTTATGAACCTTTGCTTAGCAGATGAGGAGCAAGCTTGCCAAAATTACATCAAAAAGCTAATTGCTGATGGCATTACGACAGATCAACTTTTTTTAGAGCTCATTACGCCTGCCGCGCGATTATTAGGAGAAAAATGGGATCAAGATCTACTTGACTTTACTCAGGTGACTCAAGGCCTAGTTCGCTTGCATTCGATAACGCACGAGATAGGCTTTGAATATCAAGATGGCCCTACTCAAGCGGGTGAAGTACGAAGACTGTTAATTGCTTCAGCACCAGACTCAAAGCACTTTCTTGGCCCAAATATAGTCGCAAACTTTTTTAGAAAATTCGGCTGGCAAGTTGTTCTTGATGTTTCAGCCTCATCGCAAGAGTTAATTCACGCCGCAGGAAATGAATGGTTTGATCTAATTGGTATTTCTGTAAGCACACAACAACAGTTAAACACGCTAAGGCAGTTGGTTGCCGATCTGAAAAAAAGATCTCGAAATCCCCAAACAAAAGTCATGCTTGGCGGACCCATCTTCAATGTTGAAGAGCATGTAGCAACTGAATACGGCGCTGACGTCATTTGCATTGATGCTAAAAAAGCTGTTGAGATTGCGGCCTCGATATTGGCTTAGTTTCATCAGAAGCAATCAAGTTGATGTCCACGCACTGACCTAGCCTGATAGGGCTGCGGGCTTCGAATACGTTACACGTCTGCGTGAAAAAATGATCAGTCTAATTCAGTCACTTTGATGAGCCAACAGATCCAACCTCCTGCTACTTTGCATTCTGCTAATGCAGTGCAACGTCGCCTGGTGCAGGTGCTGTTTGTTGGTGTCTTCATGGCGGCACTCGATTCAGCCATCGTGGGCCCGGTCCTGCCTGCATTGCGTGCAGCCTTTGGTATCGACAATCGAACTGCCGGACTGCTGTCTACCGTTTTCTCCCTGAGTTCGATGTGCAGCACGGCGCTGATGGCTTACTTCAGCGACCGCCATGGTCGCCGTCCAGTGTATCTGGCGAGTGTGGCCCTTTTCGCCATCGGCTCACTGTGCATCGCCGCTGCCCCCAGCTTTGACCTGCTGCTGTTCAGTCGGGCCATTCAGGGCATCGGCGCAGGTGGCATTGCGCCGGTGGCCAGTGCCGTGATTGGCGATGTGTTCACAGCCGAGCGGCGGGGCCGTATTTTGGGGCTGATTGGTGCCACCCACGGCATGGCCTTTGTGCTCGGGCCACCACTGGCTACCTTGCTCACATCCACGCTGGGCTGGCGTTGGCTGTTCTTGGTGAATATTCCAGTCGCGCTGGTTGTGCTTTGGTTGGGGGCCCGCAGCTTGCCAGGCCAGCGCACCGACACGGGACCAGGGCCCATCGACACAGCGGGTATTGCCGTGACTTTATTGTTCCTGCTGTGCCTGGTGCTGGGGATTTCGCGCCTGCCGGACTCGGCTACGGGAATGCTGCTGTGGCCTTGGTTTCTGGCTGCCAGTGGTGTACTGCTGGCCGCTTTGGTGGTCATTGAAAAACGACAGGTACAAGCGCTGATTCCAATTGAGCTGTTTGCAAACCGGCAACTGGCTTTTACCTATGTGCTTACGCTGGGCGTGGGGTTCTCCATGGGGGGGATCGTATTTTTGACTACCATCGCCACGCTGGCTTATGGGGTCAGCGTTGAGCATGCGGGGTTGGCACTGCTGCCTCTGGTGCTCTGCTCCATGGTGGGCTCCATGGCCGCGGGGCGGCTGCTTAACCGTCTGGGTGCCCGTAACATGGTTATCTTTGGTTTCGGGCTGTTGACGCTGGGCTACCTGCAAAGCGCCGTGCCGCAGACCGGCTTTACCGCGTTCTTGGTGGCTTCTGTATTGGTAGGTATTGGCCTGGGCGTGGTAGTCAGCGGCGCGCTGCGCTCCATTGCGATCGATGAAGCGCCGCCGGCCCTACGCGGCACAGCCCAGGGACTGATCAATATTTTCAATGCCGTGGGGACGCTTTTAGCTGTGACCTGTATCAGCGCCATTGCTGACTTTGAAGGCGGCGATCTGAAAGGCTTTGGCCATGCTTATCTTGCTCTGGGGTTAAGCATGCTCGTGATGCTTTTTATTGCGTGCGGGCTTAAAAGGAAGTCAACCGAATCCGTGGCCAAGCCTACATCTTCAGTCGGTACATAACCCGGTACATAACCCGGTACTTAATCTGGTCCATATGGCTTTGGTATGAAATGGTGTTGGCGCCAACGCCGATTTGACCAATAGTAGTTGGGATACCCGAGCCGATCCTCGAGTTCACTGTCACTCAAGGCACTGCGTCTAGTTGCCACGTTCTTAGAATGAATCACCGCTCTCGAAGCCGGAAGCTGCGTTGGAAATTTTCAGCGTTCTAGTTCAAATATTTTTAGTTTTTGCTTAAATGATCAAGATCGAATCGGAAGATTTTTATATTCCATCAAAAGCGCCAGGCATTCAATTGTTCATGCGCTATAAACACCCGGCAGGGGTAAAAGCTACTTCACCCGAAAAAATTCTGCTCTTTGTGCATGGCGCAACTTACCCGGCCGAAACAGCTTTTGATTTACCTATCGATGGTGCTTCCATGATGGACTTGTTTGTAGCCAAAGGCTATGACGTCTACTTAGTGGATGTACGCGGTTATGGTCTCTCCACTCGACCCCAAGAAATGGACATGCCCCCTGAAGACAATGCACCCATGATTCACACTGCAGACGGTGTGAGCGATTTTGGCTCTGCGGTTGATGCCATCCTAAAACGTCATAACGTTCTGAAAATTAACGTCATGGGTTGGTCATGGGGCACTTCTATAGCGGGTATGTACACCAGCTTGAACAACCTAAAAATCAATAAACTCGTCCTGTACGCTCCATTGTGGTTGTTCACAAAAGAAACAAGTTTGCCAACAGGGCCAGACACAGGCAAGTTGGGAGCATACAGAAACGTAACGAAAGAGAGTGCCAAGTCGCGCTGGCTTAAAGGACTAACACCTCAGCAAGCACAGGGCTTGATCCCTCCTGGGGTTTTTGAGGCGTGGGCAGATGCCACATGGGCCACCGACCCTAGAGGGTCCTCTGGCAACCTTCGCGCGACAAACGGCGTGATTGAAGATGTGATGACCTATTGGCAAGCCGATAAACCAATGTACGATCCGGGCAAGATTACGGTGCCAACTTTCCTCATCCACGCGGAATGGGATGCCGACTTGCCCATCTATCATGCGCAAGGTATTTTCAATGCCCTGACCAACACCCTCTACAAGCGTTATGTGGAACTCGGAGAAGGTACACACACAGTAATGCTGGAGAAAAATCGGATGCAGTTTTTCAGAGAAATAGTGGGCTTTTTGGATGAACGAGACCCCCAGTTTGTGACGCCGATGACAATTTGATCAGGCAGGGTACAGCGGAAATTTTGGACTGGTTTATGCCGTAAGTCCGAGGCTCTCTGGGTATTCGAGAGGACTGAGTGAGCCAAGGGAGATTTTGATGCGCCTTTCGTTATACCAGTGAATGTACGCGTGAACAACTGCGGTGAATTGCTCAATGGTTGTCATCTGCCAGTCACGAGGGTAGAACAGTTCCGTTTTCAGCCACCCGAAGAAGCCCTCACAAGCCGCATTGTCCGGTGAGCACCCTTTGCGCGAAATCGAGCGAATCAGCTTTGCATTTCTCATGCGAGAGATCCAACCAGGCCAGCGATTGCTAGAACTTCAGCCTGCATGCCAAGACGCACCGTGACGCCCGCTCTTGAGCCAGCTTAAGCTGCGCGCCCAAGAAAGCTCGGCCTTGTACTTGCTGTGAAAGTGCGCCACGTTCCAGCCCGCAAAACTGCTCTTGTAAAACTGCACAACGTGATCGACCTCGGCCCCACTCGCACGGCGTTCGGATATCTGGCTCAGCCGCTTGTCCATCGGCCTTGAAACGTTCAATATGGCGGCAAAAGCTGCGTTTGCACTGCCCCAGTAAAAGTGCTGCCTCGACTTGCTTCAAACGACCCTCGCTCCGGCCATCGTAGTCCTCTTGAAATCTCACCTGCTGGTTCTCCTGCACGTAGCGTGCCCGGCTAATGGGGGCGTGTTGCATCTCTCCTCCACAAACCGGACAGACTACTAGCTAAAAATCGGACAACTCATTTACTTCCGACAGCACACAGAACGCGCACTTGTGAAGAGTTTCCTTATGTGTGACAATCATTTTTCACTGTCCAATACGGCCTGTTCATCATCAAGGAATATCGGCATGGATCTCGAACTCAAAGGTAAGCGCGCTCTGGTCACGGGCGGCTCCATAGGCATAGGCAAGGCGTGTGCGAAGGTCCTGGCTGAAGAGGGTTGCGAAGTGATGATCGCATCGCGTGATGCTGTGGCGCTGCAAGCGGCTGTCCAGGACATCAAAGAGGCGACGGGTGCGTCGGTGAAATGGAATGCGATCGACTTATCAGAGCGCGGCGCGGCAGAAAAACTCGCGACCTGGGCTGGGGACCTCGACATCCTTGTTAACAATGCCGGCGCAATTCCTGGCGGTGATCTTCTGTCTGTGGATGAAGACACTTGGCGGCAAGCCTGGGATCTGAAAGTTTTCGGCTACATCAATCTATGCCGCGTCGTCTACCGCGCGATGAAGTCAAAACGCAGTGGCGTCATTGTCAACGTGCTTGGTACCGCCGGCGAAAAAATGAATGCAAACTATATTGCTGGTTCCACTGGGAATGCCGGCTTAATGGCCTTCACGCGCGCGCTGGGAAGCGCCTCGCCAAAAGACGGCATACGCGTGTTGGGCGTCAGCCCCGGCCCGGTTGCCACTGATCGACTGGTCTCTCTTTTCAAACAGCAGGCAGCGATGAAACTGGGCGACGAAAATCGTTACCAAGAGCTGTATGCTGGCATGGCCTTCGACCGTCCGGCCACAGCCGAAGAAATCGCTTGGACAGTTACCTTTGCCGCGTCTGCCCGCTCGTCTTACACCACCGGTGTCTACTTTACGGTTGACGGCGGCCTCGCCGCCTCCCGGTGATAGCAGGGAATTGATCATGCACGCTGTTCTTGCACTGTTATCGCTTGCCTTCTCGCTGACATTAGTAGCACCAGCTTATGCCCAAAAATGGCCTGAGAAACCGGTGCGCTTGGTCCTCGCGTATCCGGCAGGTGGAAACTCCGACGTTGCGGCTCGCATCATCGCACCGCGTTTGCAAGAAATATTTGGTCAGACATTTGTAGTCGAAAACAAACCCGGCGCCGGAGGCATGATTGCGGGTGAACTGGTTGCGAAGTCTGCGCCTGATGGCTACACAATATTCTTCACAGCCAATGCGCCCATCCTGTTCAGTCCCATGGTGTTTGGACGTTCACCCTACCTGTGGCATAGGGATTTCGTTGCGATCGGACCCGTGTCTTATACGCCGCTCACGCTGGTGGTGCATCCTTCGGTTCCGGCCAATACTACGGCAGAGCTGGTTGCGCTGGCCAAAGCAAAGCCGGGTCAGATGATGATGTCCTGTTCCGGCGTCGCAAGTACCAACCACTTGCTATCCGAGATGCTGCAGTCATCAAGCGGCGCGAGTTGGACCACCGTTCAGTACAAGGGCAACGCGCCAGCAATGACGGACCTGCTTGGAGGACAGGTTCAGTTCGCTTTCGACCAGGTGTCGGTGGCATTACCTTATGTTCGCTCAGGCAAACTGCGAGCGCTTGCCGTAGCAACGGCGCAGCGCGTGCCTACAATGCCTGAGGTGCCTACCTTCGCCGAGTTGGGTATTGATGGCATGGAGGGCGAGACCTTCACGGCCTTGTTCGCGCCCACAGGCACACCTCGAGACATAGTCAAGCGCCTCTCCGATGCGCTTGCGAAAATTCTGCAGGATAAAGTCGTAATCGAGAAATTTGCGGCATTGGGTGCCTACGCTCGCTCCAGCAATCCTGAGGAGTTTACCGAGTACTTACGCAAAGAGGATGCAAAGTGGACTCCGTTGATCAAGCGGGCGAACATTCGCGCGGAGTAATCTTAATTCGGCAGGCAAATACAAGACGCAGCGATTGCGTGACCATGAGCATATAAGAACAAATTAGACTTATCCGATTCGAAAATTGGCGGATCAGTCGTCAACCATGAAAACTCACAGAGCCCAGTATTGTTGACGGCGATGACGATTTGATCAATTTTTAAATCGGCGCTGGCGACATAACCGGAAGTGTCAAGCGAACACTTCTTCCGTAGTTGCACGCCTCAGCTCACGCCTTTCAGCAAAGTCAAACCAACGGCCTCGATGCAATGTGGAGGTGTTGTCCCACATTACCAAGTCACCAACTTTCCAGTGGTGTTGGTAGATGAACTGTCGCTGTGTTGCATGCTCCATCAGATCCAGCAGCAACATTCGGCCTTCGGCTATCGTCATGCCCTCAATCTCACAGGCGTGGATGCCAACAAAAAGTATCTTTCGACCGGTACGGGGATCGGTTTGAACCAAGGGCCAGATTGCCGGCGGGATAGTTTTGCGTTGCTCTTCGGTGTATTGGTTGTCGCCGAGTAAAAAACGCGAGTGAAGTGCGTAATGCACCGCATGCAAGCTCTCGACCTGCCGCTTGCGCCAATCTGGAAGCTCATCCCAAGCCATTCGCAAGTCAGCAAACTCGGTTTCGCCGCCAAAGTTAGGCACAGTGACTGCCGACAGCATTGAATATTTGGCACGAGGCTTTTGAAACGAACTGTCGCTGTGCCAAAGTTGATTGGCGACGTTACCGACTATTTTGGCGTGCTCGCGATCTGCAACTTCGCCATCGACTTTGACGTTAGAGATGTCTGCCAACTCGGCATACTCAAGACGGTGCGGCCCACCTTTTAGCTTACGAAGCCCCATATCCAATGGTCCTAAGGCTTTGGCAAATGCAATTTGCTGGGTCTGTGTCAAAGGCTGATTTCGAAACACCAGAACCGCGTATTGATCCATCGCGTCTTCAACGGCTTTTACCTGAGTGTGCGTCAGCGGATCACGCAGGTCGATTCCAGTGACTTCGGCTGCGAAGGGTTGCAGTGGCGTAAGGTGAAGAGTACTCATGTTTTGCCCCATTATTCCAGCTTGATGCCGGCAGACTTGACGATGGCAGCCCATTTGTCAACGTCCTGACGGATCTGCGCATTGTATTGATCGGAGGTGGATCCCACTGGCTCCATGCCAAGTTGCTGCATTCGGGCTACGACCTCTGCACTGCGTACCACTAGACCTATGTCGGCGCTGATCTTTTGCAGCAGAGCTGGTGGCATGCCGACTGGCCCAATGATCCCAATGGCACTGACAGCACTGAAACCAGGTACGGCCTCAGCGATCAACGGAATCTCTGGATTAGACACCGCGCGCTTTGGACTGGACAAGGCGATCACTTTCATGCGGTTGTCTTTGACGAACGGCATTGAGGAGAACAGCACATCAAATAACAAGGGGACTCGGCCACCGATCATGTCCTGCTGCGCAGGCGCGCTCCCCTTGTAGGGAATATGCAGAAGGCGTATGCCTGCCATGTTGGCCAACATTTCTCCCGCTAAGTGTGTACCCGTACCGGTGCCCGGTGTCGCATAGCTCAGGGCATTGGGGTTTTTCTTAGCGTACGCGATGAGCTCCTGCATGTTGTTGAACGGCTGCGATGGATGCGCAAAAAGTCCGAAATGCGCCTGCGCCACTTGAGACACACCCACCAGATCTTTTTTGGTGTCATAAGGCAGATTGGCTTGCAAGCTTGGATTGATCGTCAGCGCCGTGATCGCCATTCCCAAGGTGTAGCCATCGGCCGGTGATTTGGCAACAATATTCGTGCCCAAAGTAGTCCCCGCTCCAGGTTTGTAATCAACTACGACAGGCTGCTTCCATAAAGTCTGCAGCCCAGTCGAGATGATTCGTGCAACGGTATCAGTAGGGCCGCCTGGGGGGAAAGGCACAATAAGTTTGACTGGCTTGTCGGGCCAAGCCTCAACGGCTTGCGCGGCCACGAAATTCGGCGCAAGCATTACGGCTGCAGCCATCAGAAAAATACGGCGTTGAAAAGCATTAATCATCTATGAGTTTCCTGATTGCCTTTGAATTTATGTAATTAGCTTTGATCAAGCCCACTAACTTCCATTTTTATTTAATCACAAGAATCCACTTACAGCAATGTTGGTGTGATGCTGCGTTTTGTTCTTTCTCGCTTTTAAAAGAACTTGATTTCGTCAGATTTCGCTCAAGAGGATTTGAAGAAATGGATCTTCACTAGAGCTCCCGCCACCCACCACAATAACGTCATAGGATTGGTTGGCACTGAAATGCAACTCAGCTTCATCCATAGCGGTTTGACCGCTCATTGGGGAGTAAGGCCCGTATCCTTGACTATCTTTGCCGAGCGTGCAATATCAAGCTCAATGAAACGCGCGAATTCCTGTGGCGAATTACCTACTGGTTGCATACCTGCCTTGATCAACTTATCTGCGGTCTCCGGTTCAGCCAGCGCACGCTTGATCCCTTCATGAAGTTTCACCACCACATCAGCTGGCGTGCCTGAAGGTGCAAAAAGACCCGTCCAAGAAAAATAATTAACCCCGGAGATGCCCGATTCAACCAGGGTTGGCACGTCTGGCGCAAACTGTGATCGATTCGGTGCGCTAACAGCCAAGGCGCGCAATTTGCCCGCACGTACAAGCGGCATTGTGTTAGTAGGCGTTCCAAAAGAGACTTGAGTCTCGCCCGCCAGCAGCGCTTGAGCAGCTGGAGCTGCTCCCTTATAGGGTATGTGAACGATTCGGGTAGATGTGGCAGACTTGAACAATTCACCCATCAAGTGCTGCGGCCCCCCAGCGCCAGAGGTCCCAAAGTTATATTTATCAGGATTCGCACGCAGCTCTTCGATCAGTTCGCGCAAGTTCTTGCTTTGCATCGAAGGGTGCACGGCAATCACCATTGGCTGTTCAATGATGTTTGATATGGGGATGAAATCTTTCGCCGTATCGAAGCTCAACTTCATGAGGCTCGGGTTAGCTGTGTGAGCGGGGGCCCCCATGAGCAAGGTGTAACCATCTGGCATCGAACGGGCAACAAACTCGGTCCCAATCGCGGCGTTGCCACCAGCACGGTTATCGACCAATACGCGCTGCTGAAAGAAGCTCTCAAGTCGCTCGCCAATGACGCGAGCCACCACATCCACAGGGCCACCAGCAGCATAAGGCACCACTATGCGGATCGGTCGATTCGGGTAGGCCTGCGACTGCGCTGCCACAGTTCCATGTAGAAAAAGGGTTGTCAAAGCCACAACTGATGCCGTTTTAATCAAGAATCTGCGTTGCATGATTTGCCTTTTGTACGTTAGTGAGTTTTCACCGGTCTGTTAAGCACAATGTCAGTATTATTTTTTCAGCAAGCCCGCTTGTAACAGACCATTTCTAATTTCGATTTTTTTATGGTCATTGACCAGCACGCTAGGGGGGCGTACCCATGATGAAGAAAACTGCCCCATTTGAACGAGCGCCTCTTTCGTGGCGCCAAAGGGGCAGGTCGCCGTCCAATGCATGTGGTATTCAAAAATACTCCGCATCAATGGCACAGCAAAGCTGTTGTGAATTTCTTTGGCACGTTGCGCATTTCCACGCGTGGCTTCAAATACAAGGTCGCTCCAGTGCTGAGTCCCGATAACGCTGATACCAATCAGCGATCCTGGTGCACCGTGCAAAAGCATGCCCAACAGAGAGGGCGAGTCAGCAGCGGGAAGAAGTGCCAGTTTATTGGCCAACCTATCGTGCAATTCCGCATATTTAGCGGGGGTACCAGAGGAAGCTTTGATCGCCACGACGTGATCTAGAGCAGCGATCCTTTCCAGTGCATCGAGTGAATAAGCGCACCCAGAAGGTTCCGGGTACTGGAAAACAATCATAGGCAGGGCAACTTCTTTATCCAACCGTTGGAACACATGAAAAACCGCCTCAACGTTATGCGACAGGTGGCGGTAAACCCTAACATCAAATGGCGGGATCACAAGCAGCATGTCTGCGCCAGCATCGCGCGCGCGCAACCCCTGACGTACCAAGCCATCAATTGAAGAGGCTTCTATTCCCGCAATAAGCTTCAAGCCAGGCGGCATCGCACTGCGCGCGGTGGCAATAACGGCCTGGCGTTCGTCATCGTTTAAGGCCAAAATTTCACCCGCATGACCATTAACCGCAATGCCATACAGGCCTGTAGCAGCACCAACAGATGTAATGTGCTTGGACAAAGCCAGGTGATCTATGGCACCAGCGCTGTTGAAGGGCGTGAGAGTGGCTGGGATGAGGCCTTGAATGGTCATAAAAGTCACTTTCTTGATTTTTAGAAATTATGCAAAATGATAGTAACCTAATACTTCTTGGGCAACTACCAAGAAACCCGAATCACCACTGACGGCTTGCATGACACGAGCAAGGTAGGTAGTTTCTCTTCAAAGATTTTTCCAATGGTATGACCATCTGTTGCTACAAATGCGGCATGCACAAGCCCAGGGGAAAGTCCGTGTAGGGGATCTCTTGGCGAGCATGCTCATTGCCATTGCCGTCTTCATAAATCATCACTGCCCTGCCCTGCTCTACTGACATACGCACCAGCACAAACCAATCCTCTGTGCCAATCTCGCATAAGTGGCTGGCAATGGCATCCATCATCCAAAAGCACTCGGTCTCTTCAGCCAGGACTTGGTGCAATCTGTCAGTAGGTGCCTGCGGCTGATTCGGTAATAGCGCTCAGTGCCGGTGAAATGGCTCAGTTGAGTTGGATCAAATTCTTTCATCTCTGTGTCAACTGTTGTTTGCATGACTACAGTTTTGTTTCAGACACGCAAATGGACAACCGAAGATTGGTAACCCGATAACTTGGTGGGGTACCGATTAAAAATCACCATGGTTATTTGAAAAGTACTCCATCACAATTTTTCGCAGCCCAATTTTTTTAGATCTGCAGGACCCATTCGGGCTGCACCTGTCGTGGCAAAAAATCCACGTAACGAAGCTTCCTAGCTGGTTAAAAGCCACTGAAAAATAAGCTCTAGCAAGTTAAAATTTATTCAAAATCACATGGGACTTTCCATGCCAAATCCAGCTCTAAGTCAATCTGCACGTCAGAAAAACGTTGCCAATATGCTGGCTACGCTGCGAATTGAAAAGCTCAGTCCGAGCGAAAGTCTCAAGCCCTCGTTGCAGGCCTATGTAGATGGGCAAAAAACGACCACAGATTTGCTCAACGAAGTCAAGGCCAAATATGTCGCGCTACGACGCGGATGACGTCTATTGCATCCCAGGCACTGCTGTTCTAAAGAACACTGCTGGGATACCTACATGGGTTGGAACATCACTGCAAGTGGTGCAAGACCCTTTCATCAAGGTCAAATTTGCAATTACTTTGGCGGGATGATTCCATTTGCAAAAACCGCGCAAGAACGCCAATCCAATAGCGATCCACGTCCATCACTCGAAGAACGCTATGTGAACCATGAGGGCTATGTAGAAGCCGTGAAAAAAGCCACGACGCGAGCCATTCGCGCTGGTTTTTTATTAAAAGACGACGCGAATCGTTTGATCAATGAAGCCCAAGAGAGCAAAGTATTGAAATAAAGCTGTACTTTCGGTAATTACGGTCATCAGCTTAATGTGGGGGAGTTGCAGAGTAAGCGAAGACTAAGAACCTGGGAGTGACCTGAAAGTTTCTATGAGGGTAAGTCCTGATTTCGAGTGCCGGGATTTGATCTAACTTGGACGAATTCTTTCCAATATTTGCACCCAAGGAGATAGTATGAGCATGAAAGACACAATTGACCAAGTTCTAAAAAGGGGCATTTCGCGTGGGGACGCAGCAGGCGTATCGGCGGTAGTCGCCAATCGCGAGCGCGTCATTTACGAGGGCGCATTTGGCGAGAGAACACTGGGCTCAGGGGTAGCCATGACAGCGGACACGGTGGGATGGATTGCTTCTATGACCAAGGCGATAACGTCTGTAGCGGCAGTGCAGTGCGTTGAGCGGGGGTTACTGAAACTGGACGCTGCGGCTAAAAATGTTTGCCCAGAGCTGGGTCAGGTGGGGGTGCTGACGGGTTTTGATAATTCTGGCTACCCAATTACACGCCGACCCAAAAGGGACATTACGTTGAGGCACTTGTTAACGCACTCAGCGGGCTTTAGCTACGACATCTGGAATACGGATATGCAAAAAGTGCAAGCTGCACAGGGTATTCCCAGCGTGACCGAATGCAAAAACAAAGCGCTCACTCTGCCCCTGCTATTTGACCCCGGTGATGCTTGGGAATACGGGATCAATATTGATTGGGCGGGGAAGATGATCGAGAAGGTCACCGGACAAAAGCTAGGTCAATATCTCCAAGAGAACATTTTGGGCCCGTTAAAGATGACCAGTACGGCTTTCAAGATAACAGCGGATATGAGGGAGCGGTTATCTGGCGTTCATTTGAGGGGAGCTGATGGCGCATTGGGTGTTTTTCCCTTTGAAATTCCTCAGGAGCCAGAGTTTGAGATGGGTGGTGGTGGGCTTTACGGGACAGTCGGAGATTATTTGAAGTTCTTGCGAATGATCTTAAACAATGGTCAGCTTGGCGGTGAAAGAGTTCTGACCCCTGAAAGCGTTGCCTCTTTGGGCGTCAACCAGATGGGTGACTGCCGGGTCTACAACCTCAAGGCGGCTATTCCATTGACTAACGACGCAGAGTTTTTCCCCGGGCAGGAAAAGAGCTGGAGTTTGGCGTTCCAAGTCAACCATGAGGCAGCTCCTACTGGTCGTCCTGCTGGCGGAATGATGTGGGCAGGTTTGGCTAACTCTTATTACTGGGTTGACCAGACAAATGGCCTGGCAGGTGTTTACCTAACCCAACTTTTTCCATTTGCAGACTCACAATCCTTGCCTTTGTACTATGAATTCGAGAAGGCAGTTTACCAATCGAGGTAAGCACAAATGGGGACTTATTTGCGTTGGCGGAATTTCCGCGCCAAGGTATTTTTTGTCTGTCAGAGATTTAGTCTTAGATGTCAGACAGTCAGCGCAAACAAACATGCTTTGACCAAGGAGCCTTTTAAAGGAGCCCTCGGCACGAGGTTTGTGCTTGCCACACTTTAAACAACTGAGCGAATTGATTGAACTTTGCGCAGCAAAAGGGGAGCCACTCTTTTTGCTTTTGTAGCGAAGGCCTTCTGGCGTTAGCTTGGTGGTTTTATCTTGTGCCATACGCCCATTCTATTTTGTTGCAACAGATTGGCCAGCGGCGTTGATTTGGAATTCATAAAATTTTACGACCCCGCACAGCCGTTGTGTCGCGGAAGCTGCCGTTCCGACTGCGCTAGAGATCCTTGACGATTTCTCTAAAACAGTCACCCCGGTGTTTGGCTACTAATTTGGGGGAATGCCACACCAAGTTAGTTTCACTGACGCAAATCAATATTTAAAGCCATTACTTAGCCTCTAATTATTTCAGAGGCACAATGTTAAGAAAAATATTCCCGATCAAGCCGGCGCATCCAGAAAGAGTCTGCTGGGGCTGTGATCGCTACTGTCCAGGTGACTCGTCGGGAATGGCGAATCATTGCCTTGCTCGCTGTGGATGGGCCGATATCCATGGGCAGGCTTTCTGAGCGGGCAAGTTTGGAGCCCGATCGAA
>CANBWK010000065.1 GCA_947373105.1 Comamonadaceae bacterium
TGGTCGCGGTCGGCCTGAAAGACATCACCGCCCACGTGAACTTCACTGGTATTGCTTTGGCAGGCCAGGACCAAGGCTTGCATGTGCTGGGCTACACCAGCCAAGCCCGTTTTTTGTTGAACCTGGGGTTGGCCGAAGCCATGGCGCAGGCTGAGCTTGTCGAGCGAAGCCAGGCCCAAAGGTTGATGGCCGAGCACGAAATGGGTGAGCTCTTCAAGGTGGTGGGTTTCTCCACCAGCGATGCGTGGCAGGCCAGCGGCTTTGCGGCCGGCGACCGGAGTCACAGACTGTGAGCGGCGCATGATCCGTTGGTTGATCGTGACTTTGTTGGCGCTGATCCTGATCAGTGGTCTGCGGCCTTGGCTGAATAAGATCGGTCTGGGCAATCTGCCGGGCGACTTTCGATTCAAGCTTTTTGGACGTGAATTCTTTTTGCCGATCACCACCACCGTGGTCATCAGTTTCGTGGCAAGTTTGATCGCCAAATGGCTTTGAGTCGTTTGTGTTACATTAGCCCATCGCTCAAGGCGACAGATCAGCGCGATCGAACGTCAACGTTCTTATTGCGCACCCTCCTTCAGAGGTTTGTTCCCGTCCCTCCGCCCCTTGCGTAAGCTCTGTATTTTAAATATCGAGATTTTCACCGCCCCTAAAGAGGCGTATTTACGGCCTTTGGGCAGGCCGAACCCGTTTATCTTCATGTGGCTTTTTACCGCCACTGTGCTGATATTTTTCGCACTTATTCATGATTCATACAATTACATTTGAAAACTCCCCCGTCACCGTGGGAAAATACCGGATTGCCGCGTGTCCACGCGCTTTGCCGACAGGCCGCTTTGCGGCGCAAGTTTCCGTGGCCAGTGGACGTGGCAGCGCCAGTACCGACCGCGTGATGTGTTTCACCAGCGATTTCGCGACACGTGATGCGGCTGCAAGTTTTGCGCTGGCACAAGGTTTGGATTGGGTGCGTGAAACCACGCAGCCACACTGAGCCACCAATCGATTTACGAAAGAGAACTGAATGGCTAAAGAAGATCTGATCGAACAAATGGGTGTTGTGAACGAAGTCTTACCTGACACGCGCTTTCGCGTGACGCTGGACAACGGTCACCAATTGATCGCTTATTCCGCTGGCAAGATGCGCAAGAACCACATCCGCATCTTGGCGGGTGACCGTGTGACTTTGGAGCTGTCGCCCTACGACCTGACCAAAGGTCGTATCAGCTTCCGTCACTTGGCAGGTCGCGCACCAGGCCCTGCGGCTCCACGTCGCCCACCGGCACGTTGATGTTCATTTGATGGCCTAAAGAAGGCTGGCCGGGCGTGGACACTGGCCTGATCTTGAATTGACCCTGATGGACCCCATGTGTGAATGAACACAGCCGGAGTTCGTTTGATGTCAGATACCCTTCACGTCGTTTGTCCACACTGCCACACCACCAACCGCGTGCGGCAGACCGACCAGACCCACTCACCCGACTGCGGCAGTTGCCACCAGCCTTTGTGGCAAGGCGCGCCTGTGGCTTTGAATGAAGCGTCTTTTGACAAGCACACCTTGCGCAACCAAGTGCCGGTCCTTGTCGATTTTTGGGCGCCTTGGTGCGGCCCTTGCAAAATGATGGCCCCCGCGTTTGAACAAGCGGCCCAAGGTTTGGAGCCGAACATGCGTCTGGCCAAAGTCAATACCGAGGACGAACAACAATTGGCCGCCCGATTCAACATCCGCAGCATTCCGACCTTGGCCTTGTTTGTCGGTGGACGCGAAGTCGCCCGACAGGCTGGGGCCTTCCGATCGGCTGCCGACATCGCGCAATGGGCCCAACAAGCGTTGCGCACGCCACATTGATCTTGCTGGCCGCTCAGGCTGCGGCCGCGTTGTCTAAAGCCTTCAAGGCATCAGTGCGCGCCGCCTGAATGCGTTTGCCTACTTCGATGCCGGTCAAGCCTTCAGCTTGCGCTTGGCTTGCAATCGGCGCGGTTGGGACTGCCAGCACGCACGCGAGTGCTTGACGCAGTCGCTGGCGTTGCGGATAGGGTGAGTCCTCTAGCCCTAAGCGTCCGCGGGCATCGCACTCGCAGGCCCATAAAACCTCTTGCATTCTGGCGGGTTGCCGCACGGCGTCGCACCGTTCCAGTAGCCGCATGATCGCAGCCGCATTCAACTCGCCGCTGCGGTGAATATTGCCGTGCTCGCGAGCCACCGTGTCGGCCAAGCTGCGGCAGTCTGTCGGCACACGCAGGCGCTCGCAAATGGACCGGAGTAACTTGGCGCTGCGCACTTCATGGCCAATGTGTCGAGGCAATATGTCGGCTGGTGTGGTGCCCTTGCCCAAGTCATGAAACAGGCAAGCCACTCGGACTGGCAAAGACAGGTCAAGTCGCGCACTCATGTCCAGCACCATCATCAGGTGGATTCCGGTGTCCACTTCGGGGTGGTATTCGGGCCTTTGGGGGACTCCCCACAAACGATCGACTTCGGGCAATAACACCCGCAAAGCCCCGCAGTCGCGCAGCACCTCGAACATGCGCGAAGGCCGCTCACTCATCAGTCCACGTTCAATCTCTTGCCAAACCCGCTCGGGCACCAAATGATCAACTTCGCCGTCGGCGACCATTTCCTGCATCAAGGCCAAAGTTTCCGGGGCCACCGAGAAATCAGTAAAACGCGCTGCAAAGCGAGCCACCCGCAAAATACGCACAGGGTCTTCGCGGAAAGCGGGCGTGACATGCCTGAACACTTTGCGCTGCAAGTCTTCTAGGCCGCCATAGGGATCTTGCACATGCCTCAGCAAGGGTGCGCGCCCGAGTTCCGCAAATTCTGCGGGCACGGCCATGGCGTTGATGGTCAAGTCGCGACGGGCCAAGTCTTCTTCGAGTGTGACCTCGGGCGAAGCCTGCACCGCAAACCCCTTATACCCCCGAGCGGTTTTGCGCTCGGTGCGGGCCAGCGCGTATTCCTGCTGTGTGCGCGGGTGCAAAAACACCGGAAAGTCTTTGCCCACAGGCAAATAGCCTTGCGCGGCCATGCGTTCAGGTGAGCTGCCGACCACCACCCAGTCGCGGTCTTTGACGGGCAAACCCAGCAAGGCATCACGAATGGCACCGCCCACGGCAAAGATCTGTTCGGTCATGAGGCCAGCCAAGGGTCTTCAGGGGTGCAAACGGAAAGGCTCTTCAAAATCAATGAAGTCTTTTTCGGCCAGGGCACCATCGATCCAGGCTTTGACGCCGGGCAACATGCAAAGTCGATCCATGTAGGCTTGCACGTCGGAGGGTACCGGCAAGGCGTAAGTGATCAGTCGCATGACCACCGGGGCGAAATAAGCGTCAGCGATGGTGAAGACGCCCAACAGCATCGGGCCTTGGTGCTCGGCGAGCAAACCGCTCCATAAAGCGATGATGCGCTGCAGATCAGCCTGCACCGCAGGTTTGTCGCGCAGCGCCAAAGCACCGACCTCAGGCAAGTGGGCCTCGATATTCATTGGGCAAGCGCTGCGCAGTCCCGCAAAACCGCTGTGCATTTCGGCGCAGATGCTGCGTGCCCTGGCCCGCGTTTGAAGGTCAGAAGGCCACAGGTTTTTTTCAGGAAATTGCTCAGCCAGATACTCCGCAATGGCGAGTGTGTCCCACACGGCAAAGCCTTCATCGGTCAGCACGGGGACTTTGCCAACAGGGGTGATGTTTTTGAGGCCCGCTTTGAAAGTGGAGCCACTGTCAAAGCTGTCAAAGCGCAGCATGACTTCTTGAAACTCAATGCCAGTCTGTCGCATCAGCACCCAGGGGCGCATGGACCAGGACGAATAGTTTTTATTGCCGATGAACAGCTTGAGCATGTATTTCCCCTTTCTTAACGACCCGCGTGTCTGCGCATTCGGTTGAGCCCGCTGCGAGGGCCCTTGGCGCCCAAGTAACCGGGTGCCACACCCGCTAATGAGGCAGGGGCAATGCCCAGCGCTTTCAGCCCGAGGCCGTTGGCAGATGCGACGTTGTCCACTTGCATGGAGCGCAAATTGTCGCGACTCATCAGTGGTGCGCCTGGGGCCAGTTCCATCATCGCGGCTTGGAGCCAACCCACAGCCATGGGCATCGGCCAAACGGGTCGGCCCAGACCGTGGTTGACACCGCTCCAAGCACCCGCTTGACGGACCAGTTCGGCCAAGCTCATGACATCGGGGCCGCAAATTTCGTAGGTATGGTCCACGGTGTCAAAGTGCTTTAGACAGTGAACCACGGCATGGGCCACATCGCCCACCCAGACGGGTTGAAAACGGGTTGCGCTGCCCGCCAGAGGGATAAAGGGAAAGACAGATTGCAACTTGGCAAAAACATTCAAAAATTTGTCTTCGGCACCAAAAATTACGCTGGGGCGCAGCACCGTCAGGTCAAGACCCGCACTGTGCAGCACTGACTCACCGCCGGCCTTGCTTTTTTGATACAGAGAGGGCGCGTCAGCCGCAGCGCCCAGCGCACTCAGTTGGACCAGTCGGCGTACGCCTGTCGCGGCGCATGCGCGGGCAATGGTGCGGGGCAACTGCACATGGGCTTTTTGAAAGGCGTTGGCATTGCCATGCAAGATGGCCACCAAGTTGACCACAGCATCGTGTCCCGTCATCAACTGTTGCAGTTGCACCGGGTCGTGCACATCGGCTTCGATCACCGTCAACCGGGGCAAACTTTGCACGCTGGCGGCGTTGACCGCTCGGCGTGTGGGCACCGTCATGGCGATGCCCAAGCGGGCCAGTTGCTCACACACATGGCGTCCTACGAAGCCTGTGCCGCCCAAAATCAAAATGCGTGAATTGCTTTTCATATCTCTACCTTGGGGTTAAACCCGATGGTCAGGATGATACGTGGTCCACGGCCTTTTTAGGCGTGGTTGTGTGAAAGGGTCAAGCCTGAGAGAGCCCCCGAACCGCTTGATGCATGGCATCTTGCGCTTGCGCAAGGATCTGCGTGCGCCATTCATCGGTGTCGGTGTAGAACGCATCCATCAGGTCTTGCTTGATCTGCGCTTTCAAGTCTGCAGACGCTTGAGGGTGGTTGTGCAGCCAATGCTCACCGCGCAGCGCCATCATGACTTTTTCCATGGGCTGGGTGCCGTACTCGAGGGCCAGCCCGGTGTACTCAGCCTGAGGACACTCTTGGTAGGCTGACATCCACATCAAACCAGTGAGAAAGGCCGAGGTGGAAGAGCCGTCGTAAATGGAGGTGATTTTTGGGCCCCACCAAGCGCGCGCACGCGTAAGGGCAGCGGCATCATCCGCGCAGGCAAAAATACGCTCACCTACACCGCTGGGGCCCAAGCCCGTGTGCAGATCAATCCAAGCCAAACGTTGGGTTTGGCGAGCGTGTTGCTGCAAGACTTTGCGCAGGGTCAAGTTGCTCCAAGTTTCAGAGGTTCCGCCAAAGAACATGCCATCAGGGTATTGGTGCTGACCACGCGTGACGGCAGCTTGAAGTCCCACCATGCCATGCTGGGCAACGAACTGGGCCGTGGCCTGGGCATTGGCCTCGTTGGGTGGCCAGACATCGGGCAGCAGCAAAGGCTCGACTTCGCGGTAAGCCTCGTTCACTGGCAAGGGTTGGCTGTAATCCTGAAAATTCCGGTTCAAGTCCACGTTCTCGTGGGTCACACGCCGAATATGCGAAAACCCATAAGGGTTCAGGGCATGGATGTACACAATGGCGACCTTTTGAGCCTGGGCCGTCTCGCGCCAGGCCTTGTCTTGCAAAGCGTTGACCTGCACACCGCTGCCGCAATAGCCCTCAACGCCATGACAGGCGCTGGAGACGATCAGCAGGTTTCGTGCATCCACGGGGCCCTCGCGCACCACGTCCATAGCCAAGGTTTCGCCATCGCGACCGGGCAGAGGATGAATGTGTGACTCGACAGTCAGACCCGCAGCGTCGGCTGCGTGCAAGAACTTGCCACGCGCTTGGGCGTAGCTTTGAGAGAAAGAATCCTGCATCCAGCGGTTCTCAGACCGCACCGACGGGTCTGGCCAGCCACTGCGTGGCCAACTCGACCCAATAGGTGCCGCCCAAGGGTATCAGGTCGTCATTGAAGTCATAGCTCGGGTTGTGCAAGGTGCAGGGGCCGCCGCCATGGCCCATGTCGCGGTGAGTCCCATCGCCATTGGAGATGAACACATACGCCCCTGGCTTGGCCTGCAGCATGTAAGAAAAATCTTCAGCGCCCATGGTGGGCTCTTGCGCCACCACGTTGCCCGCGCCGACAATGCCGGTCATGACCTGACGGGCAAACGCGGCCTCTGCGGCGCTGTTGATGGTGGGCGGGTAGTTGCGGTCAAATTCGAACTCGCACTGCGTGTCGAAAGCTTCGCAAATGTTTTCTGCGACTTGCTTCATCCGCGTCTCGATCAAGTCGAGAACCTCGATGCTGAAGGTGCGCACGGTGCCCTGCAATTCGCAGTAGTCGGGGATCACGTTGGTGGCTTCGCCAGCGTGGATCATGGTGACCGAAATCACCCCCGCATCAACCGGTTTTTTGTTGCGGGTGATGATGGTCTGAAAGCCTTGCACCATTTGGCAGGCCACCGGCACAGGGTCCACGCCGGTGTGCGGCATGGCGGCATGACCACCTTTGCCACGGATGGTGATTTTGAATTCATTGCTCGACGCCATGACCGGGCCTGCGCTGACTGCAAAGGTGCCCACCGAACCGCCGGGCCAGTTGTGCATGCCAAACACGGACTCCATCTTGAACTGCTCGAACAAGCCGTCCTTGATCATCTCGCGGGCCCCGCCACCGCCTTCTTCGGCGGGTTGGAATATGGCATAAATGGTGCCATCAAAGTCACGGTGCTTGGCCAAGTGTTTGGCCGCTGCCAACAGCATGGCCGTGTGGCCGTCATGGCCACACGCGTGCATCTTGCCAGGGTAGCTGCTGGCGTGGGCAAAGGTGTTGAACTCTTGCATCGGCAAAGCGTCGATATCGGCGCGCAGGCCAATGCCTCGGCCGCAAGCGCCGCCATCGCGCCCATGGATGATGCCCACCACACCGGTGGTGCCCATGCCGCGGTGAATTGGGATGCCCCAATCGGTCAATTGTTTGGCCACCACGTCGGCCGTGCGCACTTCTTTGAAGCACAGCTCGGGGTGGGCGTGAATGTCTTTGCGAATGGCGGCAATACCGGCCGCGTCGGCGAGGATGGAGTCATTGAGGTTCATCCCTACAGTCTAGCCAGACTCGTGCAAACTTGCCATCAACCTCATACGTTTAGGGGACATCGCAAGGGTTTTCACTGGTAAATCGATTTGAATGACCCGCGGTTGTGCAATGCCTGAGAATAGGGGTTGTCCATGCTCTCGGAATTTGCGCCATGACTGATTTCACCGCCGAACCCATCCAAGCCGACGACAATGCCAATGTCACTCAAGTGCTTGGCGCTTGCCCGCACGACTGCCCGGACACCTGCGCCTTGATCACCACGGTGGTCAATGGCCGAGCCACCAAGGTGCTGGGCAATCCAGCCCACAAAGCGACCGATGGCGTTTTGTGCACCAAAGTATCTCGCTATGCCGAGCGCACCAACCATCCAGAGCGCTTATTGACGCCGCTCAAACGCTCAGGTCCCAAAGGGTCTGGCCAATTTGAACCTGTCAGCTGGGACGATGCCCTGGACGACATCGCACACCGCCTGCAAGCGATTGCAAACCAAAACCCCGAAGCGGTTGTGCCCTACAGCTATGCCGGCACCATGGGCCATGTGCAGGGCGAAGGCATGGCGGCGCGGTTTTTTAACCGGCTGGGCGCCTCCTTGTTGGACCGCACCATTTGTGCCTCTGCAGGCGCGGAGGCACTCAATTACACCTTGGGCAACAAGGTGGGCATGAAGCTGGAATTTTTTGCCGAATCGAAATTGATTTTGATTTGGGGCAGTAATTCGGTGGGCAGTAATTTGCATTTCTGGCGACTGGCCCAAGAAGCCAAACGTCAAGGGGCTAAGCTGGTGTGCATTGACCCACGCAAAACCGAAACCGCCGACAAATGCCACGTGCATCTGGCGATTCGGCCCGGCACAGATGCCGCTTTGGCCTTGGCCCTGATGCACGAATTGATCGTCAACGACTGGCTCGACCACGACTACATTGCACAGCACACCTCTGGCTGGGAAGCTTTGCGTGAACGGGCTCTGCAATGGCCCCCTGAGCGGGCTGCACAGGTGTGCGATATTGACGTTTTGCAAATCACCGACTTGGCGCGGGATTGGGGCACCACGCAACCCGCAGCGATCCGTTTGAATTACGGCATGCAGCGCGTGCGTGGCGGGGGCAATGCGGTGCGGGCCATTGCCTGTTTACCGGCATTGACGGGGGCTTGGCGCCACCGCGCTGGCGGTTTGTTGTTGAGCAGTTCGGGACATTTTTCGTTGCAAAAGGCGGCTTTGCAGCGCCCCGACTTATTGGGAGAGCGACGCCCCCGCACGATCAACATGAGCACCATTGGTGATGATTTGTTGCGCCCTGCTTCGACCACCTTTGGCCCAACCATCCAGGCCTTGGTGGTTTACAACAGCAACCCCGTGGCGGTGGCCCCCCAGTCCGGCAAAGTGGTGCAAGGTTTTGCGCGGGAAGACTTGTTTACGGTGGTGCTGGAGCATTTTCAGACCGACACGGCCGATTACGCCGATTACATTTTGCCGGCCACCACCCAGCTGGAGCATTGGGACCTGCACACCAGCTACGGCCACACCGACATCTTGCTCAACCAACCCGCAATAGCCCCGGTGGGGCAGGCGCGCACCAATACCGACATCTTCAGGGCCTTGGCAAAGCGAATGGGGTTTTCGGAGCCCTGCTTTGCCGACGACGATCTCACGTTGTGTCGCACAGCACTGGGCGACGCACAGCGTTTTGCGCAACTTTTACAGCACGGGTTTGTTGCATTGCCCTTGCCCGATGCGCCCTTTGCGCAAGGCGGCTTTCCTACGCCCTCGGGGCGCTGTGAATTTTTCAGCCCCCGCTTGGCGGCTATGGACCAAGATGGCTTACCCAACCATATTGCCAATTACGAAGTGCCCTTGAAGACTGACAGATTTCCCTTGGCCATGATCTCGCCGCCGGCGCGCAATTTCTTGAACTCCAGTTTTGTGAATGTGACCAGTTTGCGGGCAGTCGAGGTAGAGCCTGTCCTTGAAATTCATGCCGATGACGCCTTGGCACGCGGGATTTCAAGCGGTGATGTGGTCAAAGTCTTCAATGACCGAGGCGAATACCACTGCAAAGCCAAAGTCTCGCGACGCGCCCGGCCAGGGGTGGTACACGGGCTGGGTATTTGGTGGCGTAAATTCGGGCTCAATGGCACCAATGTCAACGAGCTGACCAGCCAGCATTTGACCGACATCGGCCGCGCCCCAGTGTTTTACGACTGCGCAGTCCAGGTGGCCAGATATGGCTGACATCGAGATCCACCGACCCCATGGCTTGGACCTGGCCCGCGCCCAGGGCTTGGCCCAAGAGTGGCTTGAGCAGGCCCAAAATGACTGGGGCATGCACTGCACCCACAGCACCCTTGAAGGCCAGGACACCGTCACTTTCGAGCGAGTCGGCGCCCAAGGCGTTCTGCGGGTAGATGCCACCCACTTTGACATGCAAATCAGTTTGGGTTTTCTGCTCCGGTCTTACAAAAAACAGATCGAAGACAAAGTCAATCGCAATCTGGACGAAGCCTTGGACCGTTTGGCCTGAGACATCAAGTCAAGGTCAAGGCAAATCAGGAAAAGCCTCGACCGCATTGCCTGCTTTGGGACCCACCGTGCCCAATCGGGTCTTAAGGGACTGCGCTTGCCCCGTCAACAAGGCTGCGTAGTTGGTGGTGTTGGACAGCACCTTCTTGACGTAATCTCGGGTCTCCAGAAAAGGAATGTTCTCCGCCCAAATGGCGCCCTCCAGTTCCGGTCCATTGCGCCAATTGCGGGGTCTGCTAGGTCCTGCGTTGTAGGCGGCCGCAGCCATGGGCAGGGAGCCGCCAAAATCGTCGAGCACCAATTTGAGGTAGCCGGTGCCAATGGCCACGTTCACCTCATGGTCGTTCAGTTGGTCCACCGTAAAACCTGTCAAGCCTATTTTTTTGGCGGTCCACCGAGCGGTGGCAGGCATCACCTGCATCAAGCCCGCGGCCCCCACGCCCGAACGGGCATCGGTCACAAAACGGCTTTCCTGCCGAATCAAGCCATAGACGTAGGCCGGGTCCAAGTCCACCGCTTTGGCTTTGCGCAAAACTGTATCGCGCAAAGGTGTTGGAAAGCGCTGCTCTGCATCGAATGCAGTTTTGGTCCGCTCGCTGGTGTTGATGCAGCGATCCCACACTTGGCGTTGGCAAGCCAGATCGGCGGCGGCCATCAGATCTCGGTCCGACATGCCGCCTGGCATATGCAAGTTGGTGGTGTAGTTCCATTCCCGGTTGCCTTCTGCGCGCAAGCCCATCCCTATGGCATACAAGGCGCGCTGCAAGCCCTGGTTGGCGTTGGCGCCCGCTTTTTCAGCGGGGCTCAAGGCTGCTGGCTTGGTGGGTAATGTGATGCTTTGACCCAATTCTTCCAAGGCAAGTTGCTCGTAAAAACCCTTGACGCTGGCGATGTTCCGCAGGGATTGCAGTGCCTGATTGCGCTGAGTTTCTGTCGGGTTGATGGCCAAAGTGGCCCTGGCTCGCCAGTACATCCAGGTCGGGTCGCTGACGCTGTCTTGCATGGCGTCGATGGCGCTTGCCACGACTTTCCAGTTGCCTTGACGCAAGGCGGCGCGGACCTTCCAGCCCAACATGTCGTCATTCAAATCGGCATCGCGGGTGACTTTGGCAAAGTGGGCGCTGGCGTTGTCTTGCAATTTAAAGGCGGCCTGTTTGCCAATCGCACCCCAAGCCCAGTTTCGTTCTTCTGCGCTCAGCATCAGGCCCCAACGCTTTTGCAGTTCCTCGGCCGCCAGGTCGGGGTTGGACGCTGCAACGCGGATCAGGGCCAGTACGGCCAACTCCTTGCGCTTGGTGGTGATGGCCATGAGGCGCTTGCTCAAGTATTTGACCGGGTCGGCTTGAATCAACACCACTTGCCCGGCCACGTCCTTGGCTTCGATTTCTACGGCCATTTGGGCCGCACGGGGGCGGCTGACCTCCATGGCCAAGCGGGCTTTACGCCACAGGTCCATGCCATCGATTTTGCGCGCTGCGTGCAATTTTTCTGCTGCGTAATTGCAACCGTCATCTGCCTCTTTTTGGGCGTACCAAAGGCGTTTGAACTCGGCAGCCACTTCGTTCGTCATTGTGACTTCTGCCGCCAAAGCGTAACAACGAACTTCTTTGTCATCTCGCATGCGATACAGGGGGTACTCGGCGGCAAAAGCAGCCCAGTCACGGCGCTTACCCAACTGCTTGAGCCACTCCAGGCGCAACCGGTCTTCTTGGTAGGTGCCCGCGTAACGGGTCAAGAAGTCTTGAATGTCCTGCGTGCTGGCCGTGTCCAGACGGGCGCGCAGTTCCCAAAAAGCAGCCCAAGGCGCCAGGGCATGGTCACGGGCCTGGGGCAGCAAAGCAGTTAAGCGGGCTTTGTCGTTTTTGCGGAACGCCTCGTGCATCTCCAGGATCAGGCTGTCACCCGCCTTGGTTTGGGCGGCTGTGGGGAGCGAAAAAACCATTGTCAGGGCCAGTAGGGCCAGCGGTGTCAGAATCTGAGGGAATTGCATAGGTGGATTATGGACAAATCAGACGCTAAAAAACGACTTCGGACCGAGTTGCTTCAAGCACGGCAACATTTACCTGACCGTCAAGCGCGGGTGGATGCCTTGCAACGCGTGATGCGAATTTGGCTGGTCGGACGCACCGACACCGTGATTGGTGCTTACTGGCCCATCAAAGGGGAGTTTGACCCCTTGCCAGCCCTGCACCGATGGAAAGAAGACGGCGAGCTGCAAGGTGTGGCTCAGCGCTTGCGCATTGGCTTGCCGGTGGTCAACAAAGAACACAAAACCATGACCTTCCATGCCTGGTACCCCGGATGCCCCATGGAAGAAGACGCCTATGGCATCCCCAAACCCAAGGACACGGAAATGGTGGTGCCCACCTTGCTGTTTGTGCCCTGCGTAGGCTATGGCGCGGGCGGTTACCGTTTGGGCTACGGTGGCGGCTTTTACGACCGTACGCTGGCCAGCTTGCAGCCTAAACCTTATACAGTTGGGCTCGGATTTACCCATGGTTACGTGGACGACCTGGAACCCGAAGCCCATGACCAGCCGCTGGATGCGATCTTGAACGACAACGGCGTGGTTTGGCCTGTTTAAGGGTTTGGCGGTTGGACGCTGCCGACTCGGAAAGTGTTGAAACTCTGTTGCGGTCCGATTCTGAACCAGTAAGCAGACAGACCCAGCGCCAACAGGATCAAAAACAAAGCCAAACCGGCCAGCAAAGCCGTGATTTCGGTGTCTCGCTTCTCGAGCGTAAATTGCGTTGACAGGTGTTGGTACACCTGCTTCAAATCGTCCGCAGAGCCGGCTTTGAAATAATCGGCTTCGGTGATCTTGGCCACGCCTTTGAGGGCCTCTTCGTCCACTTGCGTGAAAAAAGAATAGCCCTCATAGCCCGGAATGAAACCATTGGGGGTGCCAAAGCCCACGGTGTAAACACGCACGCCCAAGTCGGCGGCTTTCTTGGCGGCCACCAAGGGGTCGGGTCCTGTCGTTCGGCGACCGTCTGAGAGTAAAACGATTGCACCGCCTTTGTAGGAGCCAGGCAGCTCAGGTGGGCGCTCTTTGACCGCAGGTTTGGCATCCAAGCTGCGTGCACCCCCCGATGCACTGCCACTTTCGCTGTAGCCGTAGGGGTTCGGGTTGTACAAGACCGACTCCAAATCGATGTTGGCTTCGGGCCTCAGGGTGGCCAAGGCCAAGAGCAAGCCACTGCCCGTGGCGGTGCCTCGCTGCAATTGAAAACGATCAATCGCGGCCACCAACTCGTCTCGCTGGTTGGTGACATGTTGGACCACTTGGGCGTTGCCCGCAAAAGAGACAATCCCCACCCGGACGTTGGCAGGCAAATTCTGCAGAAATTCACGAGCCGCTTTTTGGGCGGCTTTGATGCGGCTGGGTTCGACATCTTCTGCCAACATGCTGCGTGAGACGTCCATGGCCATGATGAGCGTCATGTAGTCGGCTGGCAAGGTGACCCTGGCCATGGGCCTGGCGCTGGCCAGCAGCAAGACAGCCAGAGCGCAGCCTAACAATGCAGGGGGCACGTGACGCCGCCAAGGAGAAGGCGTGCCCATGTTCTGAATGATCCAGGAGACGGTTGAAAACGCAAGCGTTTCCTTGCGCTTTCGGCGTAACAGCCAGAGGTAGCCCGCCACTGTCAAAGGCAGCAGCAGCAGGGACCACAGCATGAGAGGTTGTAGAAAATGCATCACCAGAAGGGTTATGGCAAGTCCCGACAATTTACCATTGAAGCCTGTGTTAAGGTTTATTCATGAAGCGAGAAGTGGTTTTCAGCAAGAGCCCGCGCCCAGTGGGACCGCGTTCTGTTGCGCCTGCCGCAATCGATGCAAGCGCTGACGGTAAACCTTCATCTGTCGATAAGGTTATGGATGCAACTCGCCCACATCGGTTTTTTAAAAAGCCATGGCGCTGGGATTTTGTTGCAGTCTTTATGCTGGGGGCTTTGGTCAGTTTGTTGGGCGTTGGCTTGAGCCAGTCCCTTTTGTCACCCCGACCTGCGCTGACCCAAAAAGACATTGATGCTGCGGTTTTGCATACCTTGCAAACCAAAGAAGTGCCCTCACCCAGTGCCAAAGCGGCAGCTTCTGTCCAAGGGGCGGTCGTGTTGGTGCAAGCCTATGTCAATGACCCTAAGAACAAAAATGCCGATAAAGAAAGTGGCGTCGGCACAGGGGTCGTGATCAAAGACGACGGCACCATCTTGACTAATTTCCATGTGATCTCTGGCGCGGTGAAGCTGAAGGTCACCTTTTTTGATGGCTCGCATGCCGAAGCCCAAGTGGTCGCGGTGCAACCCGACAAAGACCTGGCGGTGCTCAAGCCCCAAAAAATTCCAGACGACTTGGAGCCCGCCATCTTGGGTTCGAGTCAACAGCTGCTGCCCGGAGACGGCGTGGTGGCCGTGGGGTTTCCATTTGGCATAGGGCCATCGGTGTCTTCGGGCGTGGTTTCGGGTTTGAACCGCCAGTTCCGTTCGCCGGATGGCAGTCAGGTTCTGTCGGGCTTGATTCAGTTCGATGCGGCGGCGAACCCCGGCAATTCAGGTGGCCCGCTGATCAACATGTCGGGTGAAGTGGTCGGTATCGTGACCGCCATTTTGAATCCAACGTCCGCCAGAACCTTCATAGGCATCGGCTTTGCCACCACCATTGAAAGCGCTGGCGCAGCCGTGGGTCTTCCACCCTTTTAATTTTCGCAGGAGACAAGATGGTTCATTCAAACGAAGCCTGGCGGCAAGGTCATTTAAGCCCTAGCGATCAAGCACCCGCCGAAGCAGCAGCCCTGATGCAGCGCGTCATGTACGAAGTCAAGCGCGTGGTGGTGGGGCAAGACGCATTTTTGGAGCGCGTGCTGATCGCACTCTTGGCACAAGGCCATTTGCTGATTGAAGGCGTCCCGGGTTTGGCCAAAACTTTGACCGTAAACACATTGGCCAAAACCCTGCGCGGCACCTTCAGCCGCATTCAATTTACACCCGATTTATTGCCCGCCGATTTAATAGGCACGCGCATTTTCAATCAACAAACCAGCGAGTTCAGCACGGTGCTTGGACCGGTGTTTGCCAACCTGTTGTTGGCCGACGAAATCAACCGTGCACCGGCCAAAGTGCAAAGTGCCTTGCTCGAAGTGATGCAGGAGCGCCAAGTCACCATCGCTGGGCAGTCGCACCGCGTGCCTTCGCCCTTTTTGGTCATGGCCACGCAAAACCCGATTGAAACCGAGGGCACCTATCCGTTGCCCGAAGCGCAGGTGGATCGGTTCATGATGAAGGTGCTGATCGACTATCCCAGCGAAGACGACGAGTTCGTGATCGTGCAACGCGTCATTGCCGGTGGTGCGCAGGTCACGGGCGTTTTGAATCCCGAGCAATTGCAGGCGCTCCAAGCGCAATGCCGTCGCTGCTATGTGGACCCCAGCCTTGTGCATTACGCGGTGAAGCTGGTCTCTGCCACGCGGTTTCCTGAGCGCTATGGCTTGGAGTCGATTCAGGGGTTCTTGAGTTTCGGTGCCAGCCCGCGGGCCAGCATCGGGTTGATCGAAGGCGCACGCGCCTTGGCGCTGCTCAGAGGCCGAGACTATGCCTTACCCGAAGATGTGGCCGACTTGGTGCCCGATGTCCTGAGGCACCGTCTGGTGTTGTCTTACACCGCATTGGCGCAAGGGCAAACAGCAGAGACTTTGATTCAAGCCGTCATGAAGGCCGTGCCGATGCCCGACAAACCGATGGAATCGCATGTCCGTTGAGGCCTTGTTGCAGAGACTGGAGTGGACGGTCCTGCGCCGACTCGATGGACTGCTGCAAGGTGACCACAAGACCCTGTTCAGAGGCTCAGGGCTGGAGTTGGCCGATTTGCGCGAGTACCAAGCACACGACGATGTCCGGCACATCGACTGGAACGTCACGGCGCGCATGCAAGCGCCCTATGTGCGGGAGCACCAAGAAGACCGTGAAATCAGCGCCTGGTTTTTGCTGGACCTGAGTGGCTCCATGGATTTCGGCAGCGCCGGGCGCAGCAAGCGGGAGCTCATGGTGGACTTTGTGGCGGTGATGGCCAAACTGCTGATGCAAAGGGGTAACCGCATCGGTGCTTTGATTTTGACCCCGTCAGCGCCCTCTGGTTTTCAACACATCCCGGCAAGAATGGGCCGAAGACACTTGTTGCACGTCATGCACACGGTGCAAACAGTGCCACAGGCCGCGGCGCCCCACCACACCGACTTGAACCATTGGCTCGCCAGTGCCAACGGCCTGCTCAAGCGACGCGCCAGTGTCTTTGTGATTTCAGACTTCATGGGGCCTACCGACTGGGCCTCCGAAATGGGCGCGCTGGGCCGTCGGCATGACGCTGTCGCGGTTCGGCTGTTTGATCCTGTTGAAATGAACCTGCCTCATGCGGGGCTGATGATGTTGAGAGACTCTGAAACCTCGGAGCAACTCTTGTTAGACACCGCCGATCCAAAGTTCAGGGCGCGTTATGAAGCATTGGTTGCTGAGCGAGAACAACAATTGCAAATCACTTTCGCGCAATCAGGTGTTGATGGCTTGGAGCTGTCGACCGAGGAAGATTTGGCGCAAGCGTTGATCCGATTTTCGGAACTCAGAAAACGGAGAATGTGGCGTGCCTGATCTGAGTTCCATCAGCTTTTTGTGGCCGCTTCTTTTGTTCACGGCTGCAGCGGTGCCTTTGATTGCAGCTCTGTATGCCTACAAAACCAGACGCATGCCACCTTGGGTGTTGTGTCTGGGTTTGCTGCTGCTGTGCATGGCCTTGGCCAGACCGCAGGCGGTGTTGATGACGCCCTTGCGTGAAGCCACGGTCATGCTTGTGCTCGATACCTCAGGGAGCATGCGTGCCCAAGATTTAAAACCATCGCGCATCGAAGCGGCGCAAGCCGCTGCTCAAAAATTCATAGAAGGCAAACCGGCCCGGCTGCGGGTCGGCCTTGTGACAGTGGCCGGCACGGCCGCGCTGGCGCAAGCACCCACCGAAGAACGAGACGCTTTGTTCAAGGCCTTGGACTCGCTGCCGCTTCAATACGGCTCGGCACTGGGCACAGGCTTGCTCATTGCGCTGGAGGCCTTGCTGCCCGGCGCAGGTATTGACGCGCAAAAAATCATCAACGAAGCGTCAGAGCCCGGCGCGGTCAAAAAAGCCGCTTCTGCAGCCCAATCCCTGGACGCCCCCAAGGCCCCCAAAGAAGCTTCGGCCAGTCGGGGCCGCAACACCGCTATCGTGTTGATGAGCGATGGGCAAAGCAATATGGGGCCGGACTTCATCAAAATGGCCGAGCTCGCAGCCACCCATGACGTGAAGATCTACACCGTGGGAATCGGTACCCTGGAAGGCGACGTGGTGCGCATGCAAGGCCGCTCCATGCGCGTGAAGCTCGAAGAGGACGCACTCAAAAAAGTGGCCACCATCACCCAAGGTGAATATTTCAGGGCTGACAGCGCAGAAGGATTGCTGGCGGTGTACGACAAACTGGGCTATCGCTTGCGGTTTGAAAAACGCGCCATGAGTGAAATCACCTCGTATGTGGCCTTGCTCGGCATGCTGTTGGTCATGCTCAGTGCGGTCAGGGCCATCGTCAGAACGGGACGCATCATTTAACAGCCCCCGTGACAGTGCTGGCAGAATGCCCTCATGGCCCGACCCAAATCAGCAACCCACGACATCAAGCGCGACGCCATCATGGACATTGCCGCGCAATGCTTTGCCAGCCGCAGTTACCCCGCAGCCAGCATGAACGAAATAGCCACCGCCTGCGGCACCTCCAAGGCGCGGCTCTACCACTACTACGACAGCAAAGAGGCGATTCTGTTTGACCTGATGGACCGCTACACCCAGCGCTTGCTGACCCTGATCGCGCAAACCGAGGCCACAGCCCAACGGCGCAACCTGACCGACCGCGCCGCACTGCATGAGCTGATTCGGGCGTTTTTGCAGGAATACGAAAGCTCGGCCACCCGCCATGTGGCGCTGCTCAACGACACCCAGTTTTTGAGCGACGCACCGGACGCCGGGCTCGCAGGCCAGTCCCCACGCGAGCTCATTTTGAACCGCCAGCGCGATGTGGTGGCCGCCGTCACCCGCGCCCTGAAACGTGCCTACCCCGAACGCCTGACCACCGCCAACCAGACCGCCATCACCATGATGCTGTTTGGCATGATCAACTGGACCTTTACTTGGCTGCGGCCCGGAGGCCCGATCAGCTACGTGGCCTTTGCGGACGAAGTCATCCAGCTTTTGGAAAAAGGGCTGGCTTGAGTCAGTTAAATTTACCGATGCGTAACTGATTACGATTAGGTAAAATCTTTCTTTTATCGAACACGCGGAGAATTTCATGACCCAAGTCCCCACCAAGGCATTTGCATCGCAAGCGGATCTGGCCGACAAGAAGATCACTTTCGAGCAGCTCAGCTCGCACTGCTGGGCCTATACCGCTGAGGGCGACCCGAACTCAGGCGTCATCATTGGGGACAAGTTCATCATGGTCAGCGATGCCACGGCCACGCCTGCCATGGCCAAGGACTTGATTGCACAAATCCGCAAGATCAGCGACAAGCCGATCAAGTATGTGTTGTTGACCCACTACCACGCGGTGCGTGTGCTGGGTGCCAGTGCGTATGTGGCAGAAGGTGCAACCGAAGTCATTGCCAGCCAAGGCACCTATGAGTTGATTGTCGAGCGCGGCGCGCAAGACATGAAGAGCGAGATGGAGCGCTTTCCCCGTTTGTTCCGGGGTGCCGACGAGGTGCCCGGCCTGACTTGGCCCACCATGGTGATTGCCGGCGGCGACGCGACCAAGGGCGAAGTCCCCGGCCAATTGGTGCTGGACCTGGGCGGCGTGAAGGTGCAGATCTGGAGCCCCGGTTACGGCCATACACGTGGCGACACGATTGCATGGGTGGAAGCCGAAAAAGTGTTGTTCTCTGGTGATCTGGTTGAATACGAAGCGGGTGTCTACACCGGTGACGCCCAGCTCGAAGAGTGGCCTGCCACCTTGGAAGCTTTGCGTGCCTTGAAGGCCGAAGCCATTGTGCCCGGCCGTGGTGAAGCCATGAAGGGTGCGGCCAATGTCAACAAGGCGCTCGACTACACCAAGCGCTGGGTTGAGACTTTGTTCACTGCCGGTAAAGAGGCAGTGGCTGGCAAGATGGATTTGAAAGCCGCCATGGCCCACACGCGCAAGAGCATGGACCCGATTTTTGGACAGGTCTTCATTTACGAGCATTGCTTGCCGTTTGACGTGACCCGCGCCTTTGACGAAGCCTCGGGGATCAAGAACCCTCGCATCTGGACTGCGGAGCGCGACATGGAAATGTGGAAGGCGCTGCAGGCCTGAACACCAAGCCCTTGAGTCCAGCCCTAGAGCTTAGCCCCTTGCGAGGGGCTTTTTTCGTCTTTAGGGACCGGCCAAGTCTTTGACGTCGCTGACGTAGGCCTTGATCCTTTGCGCGGCTTTGAGCCGCTGCGCCGGCACAGTGCTGTTGTGCAATTGAGCGACACTGGCGCACGATTGCTGAAACATGCGCTGGCGCATTTCAAAGCCTGGGCCTGTGCTGGTAGATGTCCAGTTTTGGTAGACCGTTTTAAGCGCCTCTTGCGCTTGATCGGGGGCGGGGGTTTTGGTCTGGAATGATCGCAGTACGGTCATCAATTGTTGCTGTTTTTGCAAGCGGTCTTGCCAGCCCCATTCGGGGGTCCAAGGTGATTGTTTGATTTGCTGCTGCAACAGTTTGGTTTGTGCCGGGTTCAGGTCGCCATAAAAAGATGCATAGCGATCGACCATCGCATCAAGCCGTTTTTGTTCACGTTGTGCCTGCGTGCCTTTGAGCCAATCGTCCTGCCAGGTCGCATTTTTCTTGGCCCATTGCCGCTCGATGTGCGCCAGTTGTCGGGGTGACAAATCCATGGCCACCTCGGTCAGGCCGGGCAGTGCCTTGGCAGCCAAAACATCAGAGCGGGTTTGAACCGCATCCCACAGGCTGCAGACTTGCGCAGGGGTGATGTTGTCGCTGGCCAAGCCTTGGGCTTGTTGCAGGAGCGTGGCGTAGGCGGGCAGCTCTTGTTCTCGGTGCCAGCGCAGAAGTTGCTCTAA
>CANBWK010000066.1 GCA_947373105.1 Comamonadaceae bacterium
GGATTGAGGGATACACCCTTGGCGATTGCAAAGTGATGCGGGCGGTGGGTGCCAACCACTGTGTCATCGTCAGACAAGTGGGCACAGATTCCAACTGCAACGGGCTCTTGTCCAGCGGCCAAATGCATCTCGCCTGGGACGGGACCTGCACCTATGTCAAAAGCAAGCCCCTTTTGAATAGCGGGAGGAAGTTTTCCTTCCATGTAGACCGCTGCCATGGTCTCTTCGTAATACCGAATTTGTACCATCTTCTCGTACATCCAGAGAAGCTTCTCTTTACCGACTTGCATGGTGAACCCCTTTGGGTCAATGTGAACCCCGGGTCGCGAAGAGATCAGTATTCGTAATCAACATCAGGGGTGGGCTTATGCTATGCCTAGGAGTAACCCTCACATTGATCTAGGTCATGTGAATCCAAGTTGAATATCTTTGTCTTCGAAGGGCATTCACCCATTACCAACAGAGTTCGGTAGATGATAAAACCGACCTTAGCTATTGCAAGATAGACAAAGGGACTGTTGTTTTGGCAGATATAAACGAATCTTAAGCCGTTGCGACTGCCAGGCCTTTAATCTTCGAAACCTAATTTATCAGCCTTTATTTCCAAAGCCCTATTTCCAGGGCGTGATGTCAGGCACGGGACAAGGGCCTTCAGCATCGATCGATTTGAAATCTGCAGGACCCACAATTTCCAAATATTCCATATCTGGCGAATAGTCAAACAGGTAATGAACAAGACCGGGGCGTTGGTGAACCACATCGCCTGCTTCAACCAGGGTTTCTTTGTCTTCATACATGAAGCGCGCCCAGCCCTTCATCATGATGACAATCTGAAATTCAGCCACATGGTAGTGCCAGCCTGTGCCTACTTGTGGCGCTAAGTTGGCTTTGGCAATGTGCGCAATCACTTTGCCGCGTGTGGCTTTGGCCACACCAAGATCTTTGTAAAGAAAAAAGTCACGCAATCCGCCAGGCAAGAATTGCGTTTGACTCATTTTCACGTGAGAAAAATCAGTCTGACTGTCAAATGTTTTGACGGGCGTGGGGGCAAGTGCTGTACTCATGGTTAAAACTCCACTTCAAGTTCTTCAATGTCATCAGGCTCGGCCTGGGCTGCTTCACGCCACTCCTTCATCAATGAAGTAGCCATGATCTGCTGGCAGTACTTTTGACAAACAGGGTCTAAGTCAATGCCGTAGGTAATGAAGCGGGTCACCACAGGCGCATACATGGCGTCTGCAAGGGTGGGGTGTTTACCAAAGAGGAATGGGCCTTTGTATTTTGTGAGGCAATCTTGCCAAATAGCAACAATTCGATCGATATCGAGTTGGGCTTTAGACCAAACCTTAAAGCTTTTGACTTTGGATTTGATGTTCATGGGGAGGGATGCTCTCAGGGCTGAAAAACCAGAATGCATCTCTCCACATATTGCACGGCAATGTGCACGGCGCACCGGATTGGAGGGCAAGAGTTGTGCTTTTGGTGCAATCTCGTTGAGGTACTCGCCAATAGCAAGGGTGTCCCAAACCTCTACTTGGCCATGAGAAAGCTTGGGAACCAAGATGGAGGGTGAGAGCAAAAGTAGCTCGGCTCTGGCATCGGCCGAGTCGGAAGCAACAACCAATTCTGAGAATGGGATACCCGACATTTTGACCATCAGCCAACCCCTCAGAGACCATGAAGAATAGTTCTTGCTGCTGATGGTCAAAGTAGTCTTTTGAGCAGAATTGGCAACACGTGGCATGCTGTATCTCTAAAGATTAGGATGCTTTTTTCTTTGCAAAATTTATGCCATGGATGGCACAACTTTTGCAAAGGGATTATGACCCAGAGCGAATGCTCTCATTTGGTGAAGGACATGATGTATCAACATTACCAAGCGATAGCCAATGCAAGTGATCCGGTCCGAAAACTTGCAGAAACGTCCCAGTCAATAATTTCTTATTGGCCGGCAGCAAAAAATTTGCCCTACGGCCGTTGGGTTGAAGCCTACTTAGAGCAGGTCAGCCTGATGGGCTTAACCCATCAGCGGCCACCTTTCCACATAGAAGCCATTGAAAATGCAGATGGCAGTCGGACTCACATTGAAGAAACCACCATGAGCCGCAGAGTGTTTTGCGATTTGGTGCGTTTTAAAAAGAAGGGATCTGAAAATTTGCCACGCATATTATTGGTGGCGCCTATGTCTGGGCACTTTGCAACCCTGTTGCGCGGCACAGTGCAAACGCTCGTTCAAGATCACGATGTGTATTTAACCGATTGGCTCAACATACGCGACATACCGATGTCAGCCGGTAAATTTGATTTGGATGCCTACATTGATGAAATTATTGAATCGCTTCACGTTTTAGGTCCAGGTGCTCACCTCATGGGCGTGTGCCAGCCCACCGTGGCATGTTTGGCTGCCGCCAGTCTAATGTCTGAAGACAACGACCCTTGTTTACCGCTCAGTCTGACCTTAATGGCAGGTCCCATTGATACCCGGATCAATCCAACGCAAGTTAACGACTTAGCCATGACCAAACCAATTGAGTGGTTTGAGAAAAACTTATGCTCTCACGTACCTCTTCAATTTTCGGGTGCAGGGCGAAAGGTTTATCCGGGCTTTGTGCAGTTGTCGGCTTTCATGAACATGAATTTAGAGCGGCATCAAAAATCCTTCAAGGACTTGTTTGATCTGCGACTTTCAGGGGAAGAAGAAAAAGCCAATGCCATCCGAGATTTCTATCAAGAATATTTTGCGATCATGGATTTGTCAGCGCCTTTTTATTTGGAAACAGTTGAAAAAGTTTTTCAAAATCATTTGCTTCCAAAAGGAGAGCTTACTTACAAAGATCGTCTGGTCAATCCTGCCGCTATTCGCAAGACATTCTTGATGACTGTGGAAGGCGAGCGAGATGATATTTGCGGCATAGGTCAAACTTTGGCTGCGCAAGACCTGTGTAACAAATTACCTGCCTACAAAAAGACCCATCATTTGCAGGCAGGCGTAGGTCACTATGGCGTTTTCAGCGGGAGGCGCTGGGCATCGCAAATTTACCCAGTTGTGCGAAACCTTATCCAGAGTGTCACTTAAAGCTTTTGCCTGGTTATCTTTGTCAGTGTTCTCTTCAATGTATCCATATATCAAATCAGGGTGAAGATTGATCAAGCACCATACTCGAAGGGGGAGCCTATGCTGATGCTGCTGCCAAATGTCTGGCTTGGATGTGACAGAGCAGCAATGCTGTAGCGGTTGCGATGTCGTGTGCTAGCACCGCAGTCAAAATACGTGAGTGCTATTTGTAGGTAGCTTAGATCCGATCTTGCAATATGCACCACCGGAAATCAATCCAGTGACCATAACTGACATAAGGTCACCTTTGAAATTGAAGATGCTGTTCAAAAAGATGGATGCAAGTGCCTCACCAATAGCACCACTTTCAACGAAGAACAGAAAAAACATCAAAAGAACCGTTTGGCAAATAAATCAAGTTCCCCCCAGGAGAGAACTCTAGTGAACTGAAAAGCAAGTCATTCAAAAAATACAGCGCAGTGTACGCAATGAAGGTTCCCATTACAAACCACAAACGCACTTTCAAGCAATACTCAAAGTTCCGTTCAATATATTTTTTTAAAAGGTAATTGGGGCGATTCTTCAGTCTGGGTCACTCGGCCTGATGTCTAGTTTCAGACTGATTTATGGGCGCCATCGCAAAGCGGGTAGGTTTTGCTTCTTTTGCAGCAGCAAAAGTTGACCATACCAGTTTCTATCGCCACATATCGAAATGGCAAGTGCTTAGTCTTTCTATGAGCACCGTTACAAAAAGGCGGCATGTCCGTCAACCCACACTGACAAAGCAAATACTCTCGACCTTTTTTAATTCCGGTAGCAATGGGTTTTTTCGATGACATGCATATCCTTTAGCTAAATGAACTATGCCTAAAGCTGAACCCCTTTGGTCAGAGCTCCGTCCACCACCAGATTGGTGCCGGTAATAAAGCTCGCTGCAGGGCTGGACAAAAACGCCACGGCGTTGGCCATTTCTTGCGGCGTTCCCATCCGACCAGTCGGGTTCATGCCCAGCGCAACTTTGAAGAACTCCGGATTGCCTTCCTCGATTTGATTCCATACCCCACCCGGAAAGTAAGTGTTTCCAGGTGAAACTGAGTTGGCCCGTATGCCTTTGCCAGCCAAGTGGTAAGCCAGGCCTTGGGTGTAATGAATGATCGCCGCTTTGAACGCACCATAAGGGCCGGAGGCGAAATCGATTTCGCGGCCAGAGACACTGGCAATGGTGACAATCGACGGCTTCGCGCTTTTCTCCAAGTAAGGCATTGCGGCATTGACCAAGCGCACGGTGCCCATCATGTCGACTTCAAAACCTTTGTGCCATGCAGCCTCATCTGCGGCGATCGCTAACGCACTGACGTTGGCCACAACGATGTCCAAACCGCCGAACTCTACGGCTGCAGCGTTAACCCAAGCGGCCAACGCAGCAGCGTCAGAAACATCGACTGGCATGCCAAAGGCTTTGATGCCCAATGCACTCAACTCCGCGACGCTAGCCTCAACCTCTTGTGCATTGCGCGCACAAACTGCCACATGCGCGCCTTCCGCCGCCAAGGTTTTGGCGATGGCTTGGCCAATCCCTTTGGTGCCACCGGTAACAACCGCTTTCAGTCCTTTAAGTCCCAGATCCATGGTATTTCCTTGCGTTAATGGTGCGCCGTCAGGCGCGAAAGTGAAACAGTTCGAAAAGGTTCAAGCCGCTGCGAGGTACTTCTTGCTGATGCCGGCACCCACGGTGTACTTGGGGTCGACAAAGTTGCCCAACCTCACCTGCCCACACTGGCTTAGCATCATGTAAGCATCCCACCGGTCGTAACCGTATTCAGCCTCCATCCAAAGGATCAGCTCTTTGTAGGCAATGCGCGTGGCGTCTTCCAAAGGCCTGGCGCTGCCGATGCTCATGATCACCGACTCATTTTCAAGTCGAGGCCACTGGATGTTCCAGTGCTTGATGAGATCGACCTGTATCGTCGTGGTGCTGGCGAACTCGACCGCCGTGCCGCAAACTTCGCCATCGCCCTGGCAGGCATGGGCGTCTCCAATGAATAAGCGTCCTCCGGCACTTTGGACGGGCAAATAAGTGATGCTGCCAGGCCCCATATCAGGCAAGTCCATGTTGCCGCCGTGGCTGTCGGGTGTCAGGGTATTGATCGAGTCGATCTCGGGTGAGCAACTGAGCGTGCCAATGTGCGGGCGGTACGGAAATGTGACGCGCTTGCTCCAGTAAACGCCTTGTTCGTCTAAGTCGATCTTACGCACCAACTCGGGCAGGTCTTCAGCCAACATCGCTGTCAGCGAGGTGCCACTTAATGCTCCAAATTGCGGAATCATCGCGCAGGTTCCGCGCGGGTTGGGTCCACGCGGAGCTATCTCCTCGATGTACACAGCAAGCACATCGCCTTTTTCGGCCCCCTCGACCATGATCGGTCCGTTCTGCGGATTAACAAAGGGCATGGTCAGGACTTTGGACGGCAGGTCTTGCTCTGTCTTGATCTTGCTTTCGAATGCATCGCGAGTCTCCACAATCACTCGGTCTCCCGGTTTGATGTGTAGCACCGGGTCGGAGTAAGGGCCGATGGTGTAGTGGTAGCGCCCCTGAAGCGCCTCCGTCAAAGAATGTGTCTGCATTGTGCGGTCTTTGCCTAGCCCGCGTGTGCGCATGATGGATTGATCAAGCCAGTTCATAGTCGTCCTTGCAGAGTGGGAGTTGAACGAAATCGTTCATCATAGATCTTTGTTTGAAAAACATCACAGGGAGTCGCTTTGGGTGAGAGCTACTTCCGCACGGCGAGAAATCAAGTCAATTTCTATGCGTGCTCCCTTGGCCAAACCTGTCACGCCAATACAGGTTCGCGCGGGGCGTCTGCCGACTGGAAAGTGGTTGGCGTAGACCGTGTTCATGGCTTCATAGTCTTCATCGAAATGGGTCAGGTAAATGCGAACGCTCAGCGCATGTTCAAGTCCAAGTCCGCAACCTGCCAATACTGTGTCCAGATTCTTCAGCACTTGGTTTGTCTGCGCCTCAATACCCTGCGGATAAGGGGAGTCAAGCGTCGTTCCAGTGAATGGCATTTGCCCGGTCACAAAGACCCAACCATCAACTTCGACGGCATGACTGAATGGAGCGACCGGATCGGGCGCCCCGGCGATCATATGAAAAACGGGCAATGTCATGGCCATGTACTCAGGTGATTGCATTTACTCATGCACTGAGTCAGCAAGTATTGCGCCAGAGTGAGCCTTGACCATCCACGAACGAGGCACATGTCTTGCGTACACCTGGCAGGTAACCCCGAAAGTCCCTCCGTGCCCATTGAGCAGTTCACGACCGAATCCTATCCAGTCCCCTTGCGCTCCCGCGCATGGTGCGAGACCCTGCTTATGCACCGACTTCGATCTGAACCCGCACCAAATTCAACCGGAATGTTTGGCACCGTGACGTCCAGACGTACGGGGGGTGGTATTGGCATGGCACGCATCGCGTCCTCACCGCAGTTCATTTATTTGGCACCTGAAAAGAAGGATGTAATTTGGCTTGCAGTGCACCTGGATGGCGAAGCCCTGCTGCACGACGGCGCAAAGGTGATCGAACTCAATCCCGGTGATATCGTCTTTGGTGCCACGCGCGCAGGGGTTCATCTTGAGTTAGGGTCCAATTTTCGCCAATGGATGGTGACGATACCGATAACACTTCTGAAAGTCCCGGCCCCCATGGGGTTGGCCGTCGCCATTGGCCATCTGCCAGGGCACTCGGGGCTCGGGCGGTTGTTTTCCGGCATCTTGGGCGCCCTGGCCGATACCTTCGATGCACTGGGTGAACACGAATTAGCACTCATCGAATCAACCCTGTCCGAGCTGATCGCGTCCTGCTTTGAAGCCTGGAACCAGACCGATCAGAAGGTGGCCAGTAAATCTCATGCGGCTGCAACGGACCGGTTGTGTCAGTACATTGAGGCCAACCTGAGCGATTCCACACTCACTCTGGCCAGCGTGGCAACGAAAGAACATGTGTCGGAACGCCAAGTGCAGAAACTGTTCGAAGGGCTGGGTCAATCTTTTACAGCCTACCTGCGCGAGCGTCGCCTTGAACGCAGTCGCGCTGACTTGGGCAACCGGCAATATGGCCATTTGTCCATTTCAGATATCTACTTTCGTTGGGGCTTCAACGATCCAGCACACTTCAGCCATTGCTTTCGAGACCGTTATCAGATGTCGCCACGTCAGTACCGACAGCAAGCCAATACGGTCAGCCAATCCTCGCTGCGCAAACGCATCCAGCGCGGCTGGCCTTCAGGTTATTTTGAATCGCAACCCGCAGTTCGAGTGACTCAAGCGCCAGTCGATCATTCAGCGTCTCAGGACAATGAGGTTGCAGGCGTGGTGGATCACGCACCGGCTACGAGCAAGGCCCTAACTGCCAAAAGCACGGGTCAACACCATCACCTGCCTGCTTTGCCCAGCACCATCCACTGGGGCTACTTTAGCCACGCGATACCGCCTGTCCTTCGCGTCGCTTCTGGCGACATTGTGACCATCGAAACGCTGACCCAGCATGCCTATGATGACTACGAGCGCATGATCAAAGGAGACTCCGGTGCGGAGAGTGTTTTTCACTGGACTCGTGAGAAAAAAACCGTGGATCGTCGAGGAGCAGGTCCCATTGATGCTTCCATCTACGGGCGAGGCAGCGGAGAAGGGTTTGGCGTGCACATCTGCACCGGGCCCATCTATGTGAACGACTCACAACCCGGCGATGTACTAGAGGTACGCATCCTCGATCTTGCGCCCAGATTGGCGGCTAACGCCAGATACGAAGGACGTGCTTTCGGCAGCAACGCTGCCGCTTGGTGGGGCTTTCATTACGACGATCTGATTGAAGAGCCTAAACCCAGGGAGGTCGTCACGATCTACGAAGTCGAGAGCAAGCACGGCAGGGCCTGTGCCCATGCGGTTTACAGTTTCCGCTGGACACCTCAGCGCGACCCGAATGGCGTGTTGCACACCACCATCGACTACCCCGGAGTCCCGATTGACCGAGCGTCCATTGAAGAAAACCACGGTGTGCTGCAAGGTGTCACCATTCCTGTTCGCCCGCATTTCGGTGTCATCGCGGTAGCCCCTGCAGAAACAGGTTTGGTGGACTCCGTTCCGCCTTCCAGCTTTGGGGGTAATTTGGACAACTGGCGCATTTCAAAAGGAGCCTCCGTCTACTTGCGGGTGGGTGTCGAAGGCGCGTTATTCTCGGTAGGCGATCCGCATGCATCTCAAGGTGACAGCGAGTTGTGCGGCACGGCCATCGAGTGCTCACTGACTGGCGTCTTTCAGTTCGTGCTGCACAGGGCCAAGGACTTGAAGAATGAACCCTTTGCTGACATCGATTACCCCTTGGTCGAAACCCCCGACGAATGGGTGATCCACGGCTTTAGTCATTCCGATTATTTAAAAGAGTTTGGCGACAAGGCACGCAGCGCCATCTACGAAAAGTCCTCACTGGATCCCGCGATGCGCGATGCCTTTCACAAAACCCGGCGATTTTTGATGACGGCCAAAGGACTCACAGAGGACGAGGCGATTTCATTGATGTCAGTTGCCGTTGACTTTGGCGTGACCCAAGTGGTCGACGGCAATTGGGGTGTTCACGCCGTCATACGCAAATCGCTTTTTGCGGACAGGCCCGCTGCCGATGCAGCCCATGTCGTCACCGGTCTTTGAAGATGCTCTTGCGAATAGAGCCATGAATGCCCCAGTTCGCATCCACCACCTGGGTCACACCGAAGTCAGCGCCTACCGATAGCAAGGCAATGGCTTCATCTTCGCTGAGTTTGTGCACCGTCATCAGCAGGCGTCGCAACTTGCGAAAAGCATCGCGCATCGCCGGATCCAGTGATGACTTCGCGCCCACCAAGGTCTGCGCATCAGGCCCCAAGGTGGCCAAATAGTTGGGATAAGTGAATCCGTAGACCGCCAACTGCTCTTCAGTTTCCAACAAAGGATGGTCTAAGCCCTCCAGCAGAGTGCCTTCGAGCTCAGACTGCTTGTGCAGAATGAATTCAAAGTCGCCGGTCAACGACGTCTCTATGGCAGTGCCACCGAGTTCGCTGTCACCTTGCGCTGCATGCGGGTCACCTACAGAGAAGAACGCGCCGGGTACTGCCACAGGGTAGTACATGCGTGCCCCCTTGCCAATGCGCCAGTCGTCAATGTTGCCACCGGTGTAGCTGGGTGGAATCGAACTGACAAAATCCGATTCGGAAGGCGCCAGGCCCATGGTGCCAAAGTGCAAGCGTGCAGGGACCTTGATATTGCGCAAAATGTTCTCGCGTTTTTTGACCAATTCATGGTCCACACGAACGCCGGGGTAGTCGATGGTGGCGTGCACCACGCCGTTCGGGTCAGTCTGAGGTGTCCAAACGTAGTTGTAAACAGCTCTTGCGAATGGTTCACCCGAAGTATCAAGCTCAAAGATGGTGATGACCTCTCGCGGCTTGGGCTCCTCAATCAGGTCTTGAAAATGAAAGCCCCACGACGCGGCTGCATTCGAGCCGAAACAGCGACCCGCATAGCACACATTGCAGCTGGGTCGCGGCCGAACGTCGAGTATCCGAACTTCAAGCACATCCCCTGGTTCGGCCCCCTCAATCACCACCGGCCCAGTGAGCAGGTGAACGCCTACGCCTTCGCCCTCACCCAATGTGAACGGCCCTTCAACCGATCCAGCGCCTCGGCGCGCAATGGCCTTGTGTTCACGTGTCCAGGCGAATACCGACTCAGCCCCAGGGTCACCGGCGACCATGCGCTCGTGGTCGTCATTGGCGTGATGGGTCAAAGTTTCAATGGTCACCCAATCGCCCGACTTGACGACCAGAGACGGTGCCACCGCTTTACTGAAATAGCCCCAATGAACGGTCTGTGGGGAAACGCGCAGAGTGTGGTGTTTCATGCAGGATCCTGGATAGAGGTGTTGGCGGGAGGCAGTACATCGGCGGACATCACATTGAGGAAGCGGGCTGTGTCCGGATGTTTGGGATGCTGTAAAACCTCGAGCGCGGGGCCGCTCTCGATGATGCGGCCGCCTGAAAGAAAGACCACGCGATCGGCCACTTCGGCGGCAAAGCGCAATTGGTGTGTCGAGATGATCATCGTCAAACCCTCCTCAATGGCAAGGCGGCGAATCAACTCCAAGACTTCGTTGACCAGTTCTGGGTCCAGTGCCGAGGTCGGTTCATCAAGCAGTAGCACGCTAGGGCCGTGGGCGAGTGCACGTGCAATGGCCACCCGTTGCTGCTGACCGCCAGAGAGGTGACGTGGCAAGGCATCGACCCGGTGCGCCAAACCCACCCGGGTCAGCAGCGCCACCGCGCGTTCGTCTGCGGCATCCGCAGCCCAACCGTGCACCCAACGTAGGGGGCCCGCGACGTTTTCTCGAGCAGTCAAATGCGCAAACAAATTGAACTGCTGAAACAACATGCCCACGCCCAAACTGGAGCGCTCCCGCGCCAAGTCACTTGGCGTCATCAGTTGGCCATCAGGGCGATAACCCAGGCGATGGCCACCGACATGAATCTGTCCAGCATCCCAGCTCTCTAAATGATTGATACAGCGCAGCAGCGTGCTCTTGCCAGAGCCGCTGGGGCCCAGTAAAGCCACCACTTCACCAGCGGACACGGTGAGACTGAGGTCTTGCAATACAGACTGCGCACCATAGGCCTTGGACACACCGTTGACCCGGATTGCCACATGCGCGTCAGCCAACTTGGCCGCGCGAGCATGTCGATCAACCACAAGGGCCAGCGGGTTGTTTTCAACAAAAGGCAAAGTAGAAATCGCGGTCAGTACAGGATTGGAGGGCGCAACAACACCCTCTGCTGCAGGGGCAGGAATCGATGGCGCTGCAACGTGTCGCCAAGGCAACCACCGCGAAAGTCCCCGCAGACCTGCCTGGCGATCCAGGTCAAATCGGGCCTCCAGTGACAACTGCACCAGGCTGATGCCGCCCGTCAAAATCAGGTAGATGAGACCCGAGGCGAAAAATATTGAAAAGAAATCGAAAGTCGAAGATGCCAACTGCGTGCTGCGCAACGTCAACTCTTGTACCGCGATCACCGACGCCAGCGAGGAGTTTTTAAGCGTACTGACCGCCTCATTGCCCATGGCCGGAATCATCGATCGCAAGGCCTGTGGCGCAATAATCCGGTGCATCAGCACCCGCGGGGTCATCCCCAATGCCTGACCCGCGACAACTTGACCACGCTCTACACCCACTACACCAGATCGAAACATCTCGGCGATGAATGTGGCTTCGTTAGCAGCGAGGGCGACACCTGCGGCCAAGAGTCCAGGCAGCTTGATGCCCACATAAGGCAGTGCGTCATAAACAAAAACCAATTGCAGCACCAGCGGCGTGCCACGAAAAATCACCGCATAGCCCCGGGCGATCATGGCCATGGGCTTGAAGCGGCTCAGTTGCATTGCGGCCAATAGAAGTCCCAACACCACCCCGCCTGCCAGGCCGATGCCGGTGGCCGCGAGGGTGAACCAGATGCCCTGGATCAAATAAGGCAGGCTGAGGTAGTGAAGGAACAGTTCCATCTTATTTCGCCAACAAGAGTTTGGGGGCCTCAAGATTTTCTAAAGGCAAACCATTCTTCTTCAAGAGTGCAGCGTGCGTGCCTGACTTTTGCAGTTCAATCAATGCAGCCATGACCGCATCACGGAAGTCTGTTTTGCCTTTAGGAACTGCAATACCCACTGAGTAAGGTATGGAAACGGCAAGGGCTTTTTCCAGCTTGTCCGGGTATGCCTTGACAGCGCTGTCCACCGTATTGACGTCGTTGACATACGTGTCGGCACGACCGGCCAAAATAGCTTGAATGCAGTTCTGGTTGTTGTCATAGAGTTGGATTTCAGGCACGGGCTTACCCATGGACTTGCATTGCGCATCCAGTGCTTGAATCAAAGGCACTTCCACGTAACCCGTATTTTCAGCTGCGATAGCACCGCACATGGAAGTATTGATGCCGGTAATTTTCTTTGGATTACCCTTGGCGACTAGGACACCATCAAAGACTTTCGAGTAAGTGATGAAGTCGGCGGCCTTGGCGCGCTCTTCTGTTGCGTAGATGTCTGAAATGACAATATCAGCTTGCCCTGATTGCAAAGTGGTCAGCAATGCGGAAAATGTGACGGGCTTGTAAGTGAGTTTGAACCCTAGGCAAGCACCAATGGTTTCACCCAAGTCAATGTCAAAACCAATGTATTTGGAAGGGTCTTTGGGATCGATGGTCTCGTACCCTGGTGTATGCGGATTGATCGCGTTAACCAGCGTTTTACCCTTGAATTGCGGGTACTTTGCTTGCAGCGCAGCGCAAGTTGCAGGGGTGGGGGCCACCTCGGCATGGGCTGCAGAAGTCATGGTCGCCATTCCACACAGGCTCATCGCCAAAAAGGCAATGCTCAGAGTAGAAGAACGAATGGACTCAGAAGGCCGAAATTTCTTTTCGGTAAGTGTGAAATGGAGTTGCATAGTCGGAGGCTCCTGTGGAAGCGTCGCGGGCCGGTGGGCACCATGCTCACCTTGCTGCAACGCTGAGTCCACTTTAAGGATGTACGCACAAAAAACTTGTCTGAAAGCGCATGACTTCTTGTGCAAAGACTTTCAAAGTCAACATTTCTCGCGTCTTGTTTAGTGGGAAAAATCAGTGACGATTCAAAATAGTCGGGGCAAAAATTCCCATCACACCCTTAGTCAGTGCAATGACGGCTCAACCGAGTGAAGCTCATCGTTGAGATAGCAAGCCCCCCACCGCCTACTGCAAGGGGTCAGCAACACGCCGATCAGTGCTGACAAAGTGGCGTTGAACAAAGCCACCGGGACATGACCGCGTGCCGCCACCGTCAACGCAACTGAATAAGACACGGTAGACGGCAGTGCACACAGATAGAAAAAACCCAGCAGTAGTTCGGGAGACATCTATCCCTGTCCGAACTATAGTAATCCCAGGACTAGCATAGGGAAAAGGATAAAAGTGCTGAACTGAATCAACAGATGCACCTGCCAACGCGATGCACCTTGGCGCGAAGACTGCATCGACAGGCTCAATCCATTGAGGTAAAAAACCACAGCAATACCCAGCTTGTTCAACACCTCCGGATGCAAAAAGCCGCCATGCGCGCCAGGTTGCGGCCACACGAAGGCCAGCGAGACCGCGGCGACCATACCTTTCATAAACCAATCGAATTTCACAGGTCTGACCGATTCACCAAGCCGCGACGCCGCCGTCGCTGCGCGGGTCTTCACCACCTTCGATCCAGCCTGTGGGGTGCAGCACCAGGGCACCAGCGTGACCCATGCGTTCGTCAAAATCAGACACAACTTCTACGGGGTGTCCCAGTGCTTTGAGGCCATCGATAACTTCCGCTGGATAACGCGACTCCAGCTTAAGCGAAGTGCTTTGCTCAGCCCAGGTGCGGCCCAACAACCAACGTGGTGCAGCAACCGCTGAGCGCACGTTGTGCCCGCCCCAGACATAGCGCGAAAACACCGCGGCTTGGGTTTGCGGTTGGCCTTCGCCGCCCATGGTGCCGTAGACCAGTAAGCGGCCGTCGTCCAATTGGGCCATGGCTGGGTTCAGAGTATGAAACGGTTTGCGACCAGGTTCCAGGCTTCGCAATTTGCCGGGTTGCAGGTCAAAAGAGCAGCCGCGGTTTTGCCACCAAAAGCCGCTCTCAGGCAATACCACACCGCTGCCAAACTCAAAATAAATGCTTTGGATCATGCTGACCGCCCGACCCTGCTCATCCACCACGCCTATCCAGGTGGTGTCGCCGTCCGAGTTGGGCGCGGGCCAAGGCCTGGCGTGGTCCAAGGGCACGGAAGTCGCAAGACGCTGGATCACCTCAGACGTAAGCAATGTGCCCGGTTCTACCGCCATGTGGTCAGGGTCCGTGACAGAGCGATCGCGTACGATGAACGCTTGTTTGGTGGCTTCGACCAAGGCATGGATGCCCGCCACGTTGTCGGGGTTCCAGCCCTGTTGGCGAATGCGGTCGTATACGCCCAGGATCAATAAGGACGCCAAGCCCTGTGTGGGGGGCGCCATGTTGTACACCGTGGCGTCAGAAACCCTGAGCGACAAAGGCGCTTTGACCACGGCTTGATGCTGGGCCAGATCGGCAGCCGTGATGAGGCTGCCCACGGCGGCCAGATCACGGGCAATTTGCTCTGCCAATGCACCACGGTAAAAGTCGTCAGTCCCTGCTGTAGCCAACTTCGTCAGCGTCGCAGCCAATTGTGGAAAAGTGTGGCGATCACCGTACCTTGGGACTTGACCCTGCGCATTTAAAAACGCATTGGAAAATCCAGGCTGGTGTTGAAGCTCGTCCAATTTGTTACGTGTGTTGGCCTCTTGGCTGTACGTCACCGGGAAGCCTTCACGCGCGTAAAAGATAGCACTCTCAAGCAAACGTGCAAAGGGCAGTTTGCCGCCCCAATTCGCTTGGCTATAGGAGTAGGCAGCACCCCAGCCGGAGACTGTGCCGGCCACGGTGTTGGCTGCCAAGGGGCCTCGCCAAGGGATGGAAGCAAGGTCGCCATACGCTTCACGCGTCACGCCGCTACCGGCCGCGCCGCAAGCGTCGATCGACTGCATAGATTGGCCTGGGGCGTGCATCAGCCAAAAGCCGTCGCCCCCAATGCCGGTCATGTGCGGATACACCACTGCCAAGGTGGAGGCTACGGCAATGGTGGCTTCGATGGCGTTGCCGCCCTCGCGCAAGATATCCAGGCCCGCTTGGGCGGCCAACGAATGAGGTGCGACGACGGCGCCGCGACGACCAAGGATGGGATTCATGTAGAGCTCCAAGTAGAGGATACGCGCGCAGCTGCGCTGCGGGCAGATAAAAGATGGGCGCGCATTTCGCGGTAGCAGGTCACCACATCACGCGCCAACATGGCTTCGACGATCACCGAGTGTTCTTCAAACGAAGCGGACATGCGTTCCAGATTGCGAAACTGCGTGCGCCGGAAGGTGGATATTTTGTGGCGAAGACCTAAGGCCATATCGATCAAAACCGGGTTGTGAGCGCCATGGATGATGATCAAATGAAAATCACGGTTGATATGGTCATAGGCATCGGAGTCACCATTTTGAATCGCGGTCCGGCTCAGCGCATGCAGCTCTGACAAGCGGTTACGCTCGGCCTCGGTCATGCGCACCACAGCGTGACGGGCGCAGGTGGCCTCGATCTCGCCCATGGCTTCAAACATCTGGTCAATCTGCAAGGGTGACAAATCGGCCACTACCGAGCCACGATTGGGCCGGTACGCCACCAGGCCGGTGATGGCCAGCTGCTTCAAAGCTTCGCGCACCGGCGTGCGTGAGACCTGAAAGCGCGCGGCCAAAGTGGTCTCGTCTAAGCGCTCACCCGGCAAGAAAACACCCAAGGCAATGTCATCGGCCAGCTTGCGACTCACCTCATCGGCCAAGCCGCCGCGACTGCGTGCAGGGGTCAGTGGTGAAGCCGGGGTGCCTGTGGATTCAGCCAAATTCATCACCACACCTGTCCTTCTGACACGGGTTGCCAACACGCAAGAGCCGATGCACCGCGCAGCACCGTCGGCGGTACCTCGCGGTGGCACTGGGCGCTGGCATGTGGGCAACGCGGTGCAAAGCTGCAACCCGCAGGCAGATTGGCCAAATTGGGGGGTGAGCCAGGCACGGCCTGCAAAGGCTGGCCACGGTTCTCTGCGCTGACGGTAGAGGCCAACAGGCCGCGTGTGTAGGGGTGCAATGGTTGCTGCACCACTTGGGCCACATCACCCATCTCCACCAAGCGACCCGCGTACATCACGGCCAAACGATCAGCCACCTCCACGGCGGCGCCGATGTCGTGCGTGACAAAAATCACCGACATGCCGGTTTCTTTTTGCAGCTCGCGCAACAGCAGCAAGATTTGAATCTGCACCGTGGCATCCAGCGCAGTGGTGGGCTCGTCGGCCAGCAACAGCTGCGGACGACACACCAGAGCCAGGGCAATCATGGCGCGTTGCCGCATGCCACCAGACAATTCATGGGGGTAGGCATCCAGGCGCCTGCGCGCTTGAGGAATCTGCACGCGCTCGAGCATCTGCAGCGCTTGCTGCTGGGCGGTGCGCATGTCCACACCATCATGTGCGTGTATCGCCTCCACCATTTGTTGGCCGATGGTGTAGACAGGGTCGAAGGCCAAACCCGGTTCTTGAAACACCATGGACGTGACTCCACCGCGGTAGTGATTCAGCGCCTTGCCTTGCAAGCTCAGCACATCTTGGCCGGCCACCTGCACCGAGCCACTCACCTGTGTGATGCGCTCCGGGTGCAGGCGCAGCAAGGTGCGCAAGGTCACGCTTTTGCCCGAGCCCGACTCGCCCAACAAGCCCAGCACCTCGCCGGGTGCCAGATCGAAACTCACTTGGCTCAGCGCCTGGGCTTTGCGGTTGCCGGTGAACTGAACGCTCAAGTCTTTGACAGAAACCAGTGGCTGCGTCATACCATGGCCTCCACACGTTTCAGTTGGGGCGAGTTCAGCGCCGCATGGCGGTAACCCGACATCGGATCGTTCATATGGCAGGCGACGATGTGTTCGGCATGCGGTCCTACCGCCCGCAAGAGCGGCGTGCTGGCTGCGCACACTTCTTGCGCCAAACTGCAGCGGTCGCGAAAACGGCAGCCGTTGGGCGGATTGATAGGGTTAGGTGGATCGCCCATCAGTGGCGAGTGCTGCGTGCGCTGAGCCGGATCCATAGAAGGTACGGCCGACAACAAGGCTCGCGTGTAGGGATGGGCAGCGTCGCTGTAGATGCGCTCCACCGGCCCACGTTCGACCACTTGACCCAGGTACATGACCATCACCTCGTCGCTGATGTAGTGCACCACATGCAGGTCGTGCGAGATGAACACATACGTCAGTTGGCGCTCGGCCTTGAGTTCTTGCAACAAGTTCAACACTTGCGCTTGCACCGATTTGTCCAACGCCGCCACGGCCTCGTCCAAGATCACCAGCCGTGGGTGAAAAGCCAAGGCACGCGCAATGTTCACCCGCTGACGCTGACCGCCCGACAACTCGTGCGGGTAGCGCGAGGCAAATTGATCAGGCTCCAAGCCCACGCGGGCCAGCAGTGCGCGTCCCTCTTGCGTGGCGGTGACTGTGTCCATGCCATGCACCTGGGGGCCGTAGGTAATGGTCTCTAAAATGGTGAGACGCGGATTGAGAGAGGCAAAGGAGTCTTGAAACACCATTTGCAAATTGCGCCGAAATTCTTTCAGTGCCATGCCGCCGTACTCGGCCACACCGTCACCGTCGAACACCATGCTGCCACTGTCGGGCGGCATCAGGCGTGCGATCAGCCGTGCGGTGGTGGACTTGCCGCATCCTGACTCGCCCACGATGCCCAGCGTGGTGCCTTTTGCCACCGAAAAGCTCACGCCGTCGACCGCGTGCACAAATTGAGGTTTGCGCTCCAATAAGCCACTGCGCACAGGGAAATGTTTTTTCAGATCCTTGACCACCAACAAAGGTTGGGCAGGACCCCCGCGGTCTTGTACCTCCAGCACATCAGAAACAGGGGATGAAGTCATCGGCGAATGTCCATGGCAGAGCGAACCCCATCGGCCAGCAAATTGAAGGCGATGGACGTGATGAAAATAAAAGCACCGGGCAAGGCCGCTAGTAGGGGGCTGCTGTAGATGGCAGATCGCAAGGTGTTGAGCATCAAGCCCCACTCTGGCTCTGGAGGTTTTACGCCCAGGCCCAAGAACGACAAGCCCGAAGCCAGGATCATGCTCACGCTGAGCAAGCCGGTGGCATAAACAAACACCGGCCCCAGCACATTGCCCAGCACATGCACGCGGATGATGGAGAAAGAGCCAGCACCGCTCATGCGTGCCGCTTCGATGTAATCGAGCTTGCGCACCTGGGTGGTCACGCTTTCGGCCACTCGCACCACCTGCGGTACAAACACCAGAGTCAGCGCAATCAGACTGTTGCTCATGCCTGGACCCAAAGCCCCTGAAATCGCTACCGCCAAAAGCACCGAAGGAAAGGCATAGAACACATCGAGCACACGCATGATGACCATGTTGACCCGCCCACCCACATAGCCGGCCAGAAGCCCAAGGCTGGTGCCAATAAAGAAGGCAGCAAACACCGGCACCACGCCCATCAACAATGACAAACGGCCGCCATACATCAGGCGCGTCAGCATGTCGCGGCCCAGCTCGTCGGTGCCCAGTAAATACCCGGGGCTACCCACCGGCAACAAGCGCTTGAGCATGCTGGCTTTGAACGGATCGGCCGGCGCCAGCCAAGGGGCGAACAACGCCGCGCAAATGATCAAAAGCAGCAACACGGCACTGGCCATGGCCACGGGTTCTTGGCGCAACTGCCGAGCTACCACATGCCAGTAGCTGCGATTGGGAATGGTGTTTTGACTTGGCTGGGTTACAGCAGACAAAGCGAGGGTCTGGGTCATGTTGTTTTTAACTTTCAGCTTCAACCACGGCCCATGCGGGGGTCAATCAAGGGCTGCACAATGTCGACCAACAAATTCAAACCGACAAAGAACATACATAGCACCAACAAAGTGCCTTGCAGCAAAGGCATGTCGCGTTGAAAAATCGCGGTGTTGAGCAAGAAGCCCGTCCCGGGCCAAGCAAAGACGGTCTCCACCAATATGGAGCCACCCATCAGGTAGCCTACTTGCAAACCGGCCACGGCCAAGACCGTGGGTGCGGTGTTTTTGGCCACATGGCGAAACACCGCCATGCCGCCCAAGCCGCGCGCACGCAAAGCCACCACAAACTCTTGCGCCAACATGTCGGCGACCAAGGCTCGCACCGTGCGGGTGATGATCCCCATTGGAATCACCGACAAGGTGACCGAGGGCAACACCAGATATCGCACGTGTTCCCAATCCCAAGCCCAATCGGTCGAGCCCCCGGGACCCGCGCCCATGGCGGGAAACCAGCCCAGCCAAGTTGAAAAAATAATCGTCAGCACCAAGCCCAACCAATAGTGGGGAATGCTCACCCCCACCACCGACAAGGCCGTGGCCGCGCGGTCCACCCCGCCGCCGTGCTTGTAGCCGGCCAATGCGCCCAGCACGCAACCCACCAGCACCCCCAAGCCCGAGGCGATACCCGCCAGCAACAAGGTGTTGCCCACGGCACTGAAAACTTCGCTGACCACTGAGCGCCCGGAAGCGATCGAGGTGCCCAGGTCGCCTTGCAGCGCACGCCATAGCCACATGCCGTATTGCACCGGCACAGGCTTGTCCAAACCATAGGCGCTTTTCAAAGCCTCGATCACATCGGCGGGCGCATCGGCGGGTGCAATGGCATTGAGCGGATCGCCCGGTGCCAAGTACACCAACATGAACGACACCACGGTGACGCTGAGGGCGATAGGCAGTGCGTACAAGAGACGCTTGAGGATGTAGGCGAACATTTATTTCATGCGGATGGTGGTCAGATCTTGGAACCAGTGTTGTGCTTGCACAAACTCTTGCACCTTGGGAGAAATCGCGTGAGGGTTCAGGTCATGCACCACCCACAACATCAGCGCGTCGTCGACCATGGTCTGGTGAATTTCAGCCAATAATTTGTCTTGAATTTTGGGATCAAAATTCTT
>CANBWK010000067.1 GCA_947373105.1 Comamonadaceae bacterium
GTGCCTGCCGGAAATGTCAGCGTGGGATGACCGGACATATCGGTTGGCGCAGTAAAGCGAGATAAGCGCTTGCGATAGCCGGGTTCCTGGCGCAGATTGGCGATGCGCTCGGTACTTGGTGAAGCGAAGGGCATAGCGGGCATCAACAACAAATCAACTTGCGACATCAGCCCATTGAGTTGTCCGGTGTGCGTTGCACGCTTTAACAAGATGCGTTGATAGTCTGTGGCCGAAAGGCGCAAGCCCATATCCAGAAGACCAGCCAACATCGGACCATACTCGGCGCGTCGTGCTGGAAAAGTGGCTGTATGCGCCACGGCGGCCTCTATGGCACAGTGCGGCACCCAGCTTTCAACCAAATCATCTGCGTCCGGCATTTTGACATGCACGATCTGAGCTCCCAAACTTTCAAAAACCTCAAGTGCTTGGCTGACTGCAGCTGCGACTTCTGGTTCCACATCCGTGACCACATAAGTCGCATCCAGACCGATACGCACACCTGCAAGGCTGCTGATGCTGCCTGCCAAATAATCGGGCACCGGTGATTGCAGGGCTGTCGAATCCAAGTGGTCAGCGCCTGCGAGCACACCCAGCATGACGCCACAATCGGCCGCGGTGCGGCACATCGGACCCACATGATCGAGCGAGGCGGCCAATTCAAATACACCATGCCGTGAGACCCGGCCCCAGGTGGGCTTGAGCCCTGTCACGCCGCATGCAGCCGAGGGGAACCGAATCGAGCCCCCCGTGTCTGTGCCCAGCGAACCAAAACACAGGCCCGCAGCGGTGGCCACGCCCGAGCCACTGGAGGACACGCCCGTCCAGCTGCTCGCATCCCAAGGATTCACGGGCACCACAATGTCCGGATGGTGTCCCGAAAATGCGCTCTCGGTCATTTGCAGTTTGCCCAGCAGCACAGCACCTGCTTCGCGTAAAAGCCTGACCACTGTTGCATCGGTAGAGGGAACAAAGTCATGGTAAATGGGCATGCCTGCAGCCGTGTTGATTCCGGCCGTCCAGCACAGGTCTTTGACAGCAATCGGCACACCATGCAGAGGGCCGAGCGTTTCACCTTGCGCTTGTCGCGTATCGGCAGCGTGTGCTTGCGCAAGTGCCAATTCTGGCGTGGTCATGGCATAAGCGTGCAATAACGGGTCCAATTCCGAAATGCGGCGTAATTGCGCCTGGGTCACTTGGACAGAAGTAAGCTCGCGTTCGCGAATCAACTTGGACACTGTCATCAGGTCCAACCAAGCAATCTCGTCATCAGTCATGTGTGTCTTTCAGTTTGTGCAGCTCGTTGTACCGCTCGAATGATGCGTTCGTGTGCACCGCAGCGGCATAAATGTTTGTCCAGCGCTTGGCAAATTTGTGCGCGACTCGGTAAGGGGATCTCTTGTAACAAGGCACTCGCGCTGATCAAAATTCCGCTCAGGCAATAGCCACATTGACCCGCGTTCTCATCCATGAAAGCTTGCTGCAAAGCATGCGGCCGCCCATCATGGCCTAGGCCCTCCAAAGTAGTGATTTCATGACCTTGTACAGCCCAAAGAGGCAGATTGCAGGAGGTTTGAGGTTTGCCGTTCACCAGCACCATGCACGCTCCGCACTCACCTTGCCCGCATCCGAGTTTAGGACCTGACAAACTCAACTCATTTCTCAAAAGGCTGAGTAAGGACGTTTTCTCTGGCAAATCAATAGCGATCTGCTTTGAATTGACTGTGATCATGAATGATTGCATAGCTCAGAAATTATGCAGGCTCGTTCAGGGCTTGCAAAATATGGTCTTGCGACAATGGCAATTGGCGCACCCGAACACCCAAGGCATTGAACAAGGCATTTCCCAGTGCAGCAGCCACCGGCCCTTGCACAGACTCACCGGCCCCCAATGAGGGTTGATCGGGTTGATCAAGAACATGGATGTTCAGTTCAGGCACTTCACTGAATCGCAGTATCGGGTAATCGGCCCAACTTTGCGTTGTGATGCGGGTGCGGTCAAACTGAACGGCTTCCTTTAAAGTCCAGCTCATGCCTTGCAAGGCGCCCCCCTCGGTTTGATTGATGACGCCATCCAAATCCACCACACGGCCCACATCAACTGCGACATCCAGATTCAGAACACGCAATGTCTCGCCCGCCTGAACACGCGCCAACACAGCGCACCAGGCTGACGTGTTTTTGTAGCGGGCCCAGGCCAAGCCATGCCCCACGCCCTCTTCTCGCTGCTGATGCCACCAAGTGCTTCGGTTGACCACGGCATCCAAGACAGCCAGGCTTCTGGGGTCGGTCATGTGAAGCCGACGAAATTGCAATGGATCTTGACCGCTTTCATGAGCCAGTTCATCCATGAACGATTCGATGGCAAACACATTCGCAAACGCACCCAGTGCCCGCATGGCCGAGGTGCGGATCGGCATGACAGTCAAACGGTGATTGACGGCATGGGTATTTTCAAAAATGTAGCCAGGCACCGCGTTTCGATCCGAGCCGCCACCAGCAGCCAGCGGAGGGTTAATGGCCAAAGGTATTGGCTGGCCGGTAGCCCGCTGCGAGGCCCCGAGTAATGTAGGAACCACGGAGCGACCTGGGCGCGAGCTGTAGCCATTGGCCCACAATTCGTGGTGCCAGTGGCTGATATGTCCGTCATCGGTCAGGCGAGCACGCAATGACACCAAATGCGCACTGCCCAAAGGAGCCTGAGAGAGCTCATCCGCACGCGACCAAACGACCCTCACCGGCTCACCTGGCTGAGCCATGGCGATTAAGGCTGCGTCAAAGGCCACATCATCGGCGCCATTGTGGCCATAACAACCTGCGCCCTCGACGTGCCGCATCACAATAGCCTCTTTGCTCAGGCTCAAAGCCTTCGTCAAATCATCCCGCAAGTTTTGAATGCCTTGGCTGTGGGTCCAGACTTGCAAACACTGTCCATCCCATTGGGCCAGCGCACAACACAGACCAATCGAGGCATGGGCAATATAGGGTTTGAGGTACTCACGCGCAAGACTCACCTCTTCACCCGCCCTCAACTCGTCGCCCTTTTGGATGGGGTAATTCGTCTCGTGGGGTGCATTGCGCAAAAAATCAGTCAAACCATGCATGTCAGGCAGTGACGCAGTTTCTGTCCAGGACACCTGCTGATTCAACAGAGCCAAAGCGGCATCCGCATCTCGCTCATTGGCAGCCGTGATGCCAATGAAACGTCCATCGACCACACACTTGACCGACAACTTGGACCATTGTTCGAGCACAGAAGCGGGAACGGGTTGCTGGGCATCCGTCAATTGGGCCGTCACAGAAGGCGCGCGAAGCACTCTACCATGGCGCATCCCTGGCAAGCGCAAGTCGTGGATGAACCTTGCCTGGCCCATGATCTTTTCTGGCAAATCAATTCGTTGGACCTTGCCGTGGCCATGCAGCTTCAATTGGCTGGACAGTTTGGGGATGGACAAGCCCTCGTACTCCCTGTCCAAATTGAAACCCTTCAAAAATTGCCAGTAATCACCCAGAACAAGGCCCGTGGGCCCGCTAAAACTGCCGCCATCAATACGCACTTCATTGACCGAAATGCCATGCATGACGGCAGCCCTTTGGATTGCAAGAAAACGAACTTCGGCGCAAGCGTGGCGAATGGCTGAACCCGAGTCTTGCACCGAAATGCTGCTGCTGGTCATGCCCTCATCGGGCCCTTCCAACGTAGAGGCACTGACCATGTGAACCTGATGCAGTCCTACATCGAGTTCATCGGCAGCAATAATGGACAAAGCGGTCAAGATGCCCTGCCCCAGTTCTACTTTGCCGGTGAATACGCGCACCAGGCCAGGTTGTGAAAAATCAAGCCAATGCAGTAACTTTCGATTGGTGTGTAAATTGCCAGGCAAAACCGTTCGACCATCATGACGATCAACCGTAAAACCTCTGGGTACCACAGCACTCATTGAACGCGCCCAATACGCTGGGTGGTGACCGATGTCCGGGCCAAATCGGCCTTCCAGAAGGTTTCAAGTTCTGCACCATCCAAGTAGGCAATTTCACCTGCCGAGCTTTTACCTACTGTCTCTATAAATTGGGCGTCTTGTGATGCAGCGCGCACTGCCTTTCGCAGACTGGCCAAGACATCGGAGGGTGTGCCAGATGGCGCGAACAACCCGGTCCACGGCACAAATTCGATCGGCACACCCAATTCGGCCAAGGTGGGTACATCGGGTGCCAGCGGCCAGCGCTTAGCGCCATACATCGCCAGATAACGCAATCGGCCACTTTGAACATGTGGCAAGGCCAGTGTGCGAACGGGTATGTTGAAATCCACCTGACCCCCCATCAAAGCCGTCAACATTGGAGCGCCGCCTGAATAAGGAATATGACGCGCTTCAGTCTGCGTTGCAGCCAGTAGCATTTCAGCAGGAAAATGGCTGATGCCGTAGTTGCCACTGGAGGAATAGGTCATGCCCTTGGGATTGGCTCGCAATGCGGATGCAAAGTCCTGGTAGGTTTTGTAGGGGCTGTCAGAACGAACCACAAGACTCACGACATCGACCGTAACCCGTGCAACAGGTACGAATTGATCCAGGTTAAAGGGGGGCTTTTGACCATTGAGCACCGCTTGCTCAGGGACACTCGCCACGCTGGAAAGCGTGTACATCAAGGTGTAACCATCAGGGCTGGCGTTGGCCACAGCCACGGCACCAATCGCGCCCGATGCGCCAGGACGGTTGACAATCAAAACCGTCTGGCCGAGGGCTTTTTCAAGAGAGGCTTTCAGCGCCCGGGCTGACAAGTCAGCTATACCTCCCGCAGGAAAAGGGACAATCAATGTGATCGCTTTAGAGGGATATGCCCCCTGCGCCCACAAACTCGATGACAAGCTCAAGGCAGCGATCGCACAGAGTCCTTTGAGTACATTCAGCCACATGACATTGCTCCGTCTAAAAAGGATATGACGCATTTCGTCCATGCGCTCATTATTCAGGCTTGACGTCAGCTTGTTGGGCCACTTTTTGCCAACGGGTCAACTCTTCCTTGATGTAAGCGGCGAATTGCTCAGGGGTACTCGCTGTTGCAAAAGCACTGTACTGGGCAAATTTTTCTTTTACTTCAGGGGACGCCATCACGGTGACCAGACCGCGGTACAAGCGTTGAATGATGGGTTTGGGTGTGCCTGCAGGCACCACAATGCCTTGCCAAGAACTCACATCAAAACCAGCATAACCTTGCTCAGCGACAGTAGGCAATTGCGGCGCTGCAGTAGCACGCTTTTCTGTGGTGACAGCCAAAGCGCGAATCTTGCCAGCAACGACCAGAGGGTAAATACTGGAAAACGGATCAAACAACACCTGAATCTGGCCGCCCACCAAATCGGTAATGGCGGGTGCACTGCCCTTATAGGCAATGTGGTTCATGCGAATGCCTGCCAGGCTATTGAATTGTTCAACGGCCAAATGTATAGAACTGCCCGCTGTGCCGTAATTCAATTGACCCGGTTGGCTTTTGGCCAATTGCACTAACTCGGCCAAATTTTTGGCAGGCACGCCAGGATGCACGGTAATGAGCAAAGGCTGCACAGCCACCAGACTGATGGGATCAAAGCTGGTGATAGGGTCATAGCCTAGCTTGGCAAAAGTGATGGGGTTGATGCCCAATGTGCTGATGTTGCCCATGATCAGGGTGTAGCCATCGGGTGCGGCTCGCGCGCCTAATTCGGCACCGATCGCACCACTTGCGCCAGCACGGTTTTCGACCACGACCGGTTGGCCTAATTCGGCGCTGAGTTTGACCGACACCGTGCGCGCAACAATATCTGTCACGCCGCCAGGGGGGAATGGAACAATCATGCGAATGGGCTTGCTGGGGTAATCAGCCTGCCCCCAAGCCAGAGAGGCGATAAGGCCGGAAAATACCAGCAGTGTCTTTAACAGCAACTTCATACAACGTCCTTGTAAGCAGATTCTTTGGGTGGGCAATGCAATGTCAAGATCTGAGCGCCCCGCTCACCTGCCATGCAGTCGGGCACAGGTTCGTCACGTGAGATAAAAAACATTTCCCATGGTGTCAAGCTGTGTTCAAGTAATTTCAATTGGCCCTGCAGGACAAACACAAACACGCCATCGCTGGCCGGATGCCTGTCGAAGTGCAATTGACCACCGGATACCAATTGAAGGTAACCAACCCCCAAGCCATCAGATTCAAATGGATGCAAGGCCAGCGTCTGGCCTGGCCGCACATCTTTAGGAGGGGAAGACACATTCACGGGGCCAACAGTGAGATGGCGCTTTGGACCGCGCACCATTTTTTCACGGGCTTGGGTGATAGGTATAAAACCCGATTCGCAGACAGACCGAATGGTGAAATATTTAATGCCTTGGGAGCCCGAAATCAAAGGTCCATAACCTGTAAACGCGCCGGCGTAATGAACCAAAACGCAGTCCAAGGCATGGTTGCCAATCGTTCCATTGCCTTCGACAAACACCTGAAACTGGTTCTGCCTGTGAAAATGCGAAACGAGGGTGCAATCAGGTGGTTGCTCAACCAAAAAGGCTGTCGGAGAAAGCGCAGGGTCATCTCCTGCTTCCAGCCATTCTGACTTGTAAAAGTGCTCAGTCATCTTGGGCAGCTGGCGGCGCTTGGTCGCACCGTGGGCTCGGGTTCCTATGGCAATCATGCGCAACTCCTGGTCAGTGGATGGAGCAGTGTGACGCCAGCGCCCTCATCGATCAAGAAGGAATTGTCTTGCCGGAGACTGCCGCTTTAAACTAATCCAAGATGCCGCATGATTTGCTTAGATCTCAATCTTTGCGAACTCGGCCACCTTTTTCCATTTTGCAATGTCCGTCATAACGCGATTGCGCAGCTCATCAGGCGAGCTGTGTTTAGCCTGACTGCCACCGGCTTCAATTTTTCCGGCCAACTCAGGGACCTGTAAAGCCTCCACTGTTGCTTTATTTATACGATCACGTAAGCTCAAGGGCAGCGTTGAAGGCGCGACCAGGGCAGACCATGTAACGACCTCAAATCCGGGCACAGTTTCTGAGACTGCGGGGACATCCTCCAACCCTGGCCAACGTTTAGAAGAAGTCACACACAACGGCCGCATTCTTCCACTCCGAATCAATGCCTGAGCACCTGAAGGTGTGCTGACAGACATGTCTAAAATTCCACCAATCAGGTCGGTGAATGCATTCGTTCCCTTGTAAGGAATGTGGTGCATGGATATACCCTGCATAAAGCTCAGCAATTCAACGGTCATATGCAGCGTATTTGCTATTCCCGAAGTTGAATAGCTGATTTTTCCTGGGTTTTTCTTAGCCGCGTCGATCAAGTCGCCTAGAGTTTTGAACGGTGAATTGGGTGCGACCAGAAACATGAAAGGATATTGATTCAACAAACTGATAAAACTAAAATCCTTAAGCAAGTCAAAAGTGATTGACTTATCAGTTGCTGTAATGACAGTCAAGCCTCCCGTCATCAAATAAATGGATTGACCGTCACCCGGAATCTTCCCAATTTGACTTGCTGCGAGGCGTTCTCCACCCCCTGGTCGAGGATCTATAAGAATAGATGCGTTGGATCCTATTTTCTCGCTCAATACGGGGGCAATCTGACGCGCCAAGATATCGGGAGTTGATCCTGCGGCATAGCCATGAATCATCTTTATGGGTCCATTTGGCCATACCTGGGCCAAGCTTGGAGGGGAATAGATTGCCGCAGCAGCCAAACCAGCGATAGACGAGATAGCTTGACGCCTGTTCGTTTGCATTTCCATCTTGGACTCCTTTAATTTAGTTGTCGATAACTTGAAATAATGAAAGCACCAAGTCTCAGCTTAAGACAAAATGCAAATTAATACAAACAGACGAAAAATTCAAATTCAAAACGAATATCGATTTGGTGTCTTCAATAAGCCTCGAACAGCGACATCAGCAATGGTTTGCGCAATCTCTTCTATGCTTTGTGGGTTTTGCAGTCGCCGCGGAGAATACCAAACTGTTGCCCAGTTCAGCGCACCAAAAAATGGTTTTGTCGCCAGCTTCGGGGGCAAGTCAACAAACTGACCCAAGCGAATACCTTCATCAATCACCTCGGCAAATATATTCTCATAGTCATCACGCATTTTGACAACTGAACGTAATCGTTTGACCGTGTTTGTTTTGCCAAGCAGGTATCTCTCTAGACCTTGCACCGCAACTTTCTGCATGGGCAACTCAGTTAACAGCACTTGCATATGTCGCAGAGCCATTCGGGCCAGACGCTCGGCTGGACTGCCTGGACCACGGGCAATGGGTTCCACCTCCTCGTTGATTCTTTTCATCGCAGCGATCTGCACTTCGAAGAACAAATCTGACTTACTCGGATAGTGGTGATAAATACGACCCTTGGTGGCCCCAAGGCGCTCAGCCACGGCATCAATTGAGGTGGCCGCGTACCCGTATTCCATGAAAATTTCTGCTGCCGCACGAAGAATTTCATCACGTGACTCCGCTCCATTGTCCTTTTGGGGTACTTGTTCTTGAGCGTTCACACCAATTCCTTCACGTGTCAGGCAAACTCATTTGCCAATATCCTGCTAAGAATATTCAGTTTCGCGCGTCTCTTCGGGTCCAAATACGGGCCAACGGACGGGCCAGACCGACGAGACCTTGTGGGAAAAAAGCAAGGATCGCAACCAGTACGCTGCCTAGAATCATCTTGTCAACGTTCCCACCCAGAGAGAAAAACTTTTCTTGAATGAGCACCAGTGCCGTCGCAACCAATGGCCCCAGCAATTGCCGTCTGCCAATCAGCACAACGGCCGTCAACATCAAAATTAAAAAGTAATTCTCCAGCAAATCCGCACTGACATAGGCACGTTGATAAGCGTACAACCAGCCAGCAGCGGCACTCACAGGGGCTGAGAACAAGAAGACTTGAAGGCGTACCTTTGCAGGGTCGATGCCGCTCATCGTGGCAAGGCGAGGATTCAAATGCACCATGATGGCTGCCGCTCCCAATGCCGAATGTCGAAATCGATCAATCAAATAAACCGTCAGAGCCAGCAAAGCAAAGGCGAATGGCCAAAGTTCGCGGTCATTTCGCGCTGTCAGGGACAGACCCGGTATAGACAAGTCCAGCATAGGAATGCCTCGTATGCCGTCAGAACCTCCTAAAAATGACCAGTTCGCAGCGATGGTCATGGCGACCACTGCCAATGCATAGGTCACCAATGAGAAAACAAACTCCCTCAGCCGCAGAGTGACAAATCCGATCAAGGCAGCCATGCCAATGGCCACCAACTCAGAGCCAATCAAGGTGACCCAAGCTGAGCCAATACCGCCTCGGGTCGAAAGCAATGCCGTGGTGTAACTGCCCGCAGCAAAAAAAACGGTGTGTGCCAAACTCACTTCGCCCAGATCCGAAACGATGACGTCCAGCCCGTAGGCCATGATGGCAAATATAGCGATCAAAACTGCAGCGCTGTAAATCGATACACCCGAGCCCAGCATCATCGGGGCGCACAAGACGGCGAGTCCGGTGAGCCCTACAACCATGTAATGACGGCGAGTTTCCATCAGTGCACTCCCCCAGCCGAGCCCGCACTTAAGCCGCCTGGCCGCAGGACCAACAACGCAATCAATACCAAAAAGGCTGCAGCTGTGGTGTAAGCGGGTGACACCAATGCGCCGAAAAGCGCCGTGAACAGCCCCAGTGCGATACCCGCTAAATAGCTTCCGGTGACGCTGCCGATTCCGCCCAGAACGACGACGACGAAGGTCATGATCACTTCATCAAAACCCATGGACGTGAGAATGGGTGTGCGTGGCGCCACCATTCCCGCGGCGAAGGCGACGGCCGCACCTTCAAATGCGAACACGCCATAATAAACACGCCTGACATTGACACCAGCAAGCATTGCAAGCTTAGGATCCTCGGCCACCATCCTGACAAGTCGGCCAATGCGTGTCCCGTCTAGTACCCACTTGAGGCTGATAAAAACCAAAATTGCAGCAAAGATAATGGCCGCGTCCTGCCACGTCATCCATAAATCACCCATGGTGATTTCCTGGCGAGACAAAGCGGTATCCAGTATCTCGCCAGTAGAGCCGAAAACAAGTGCAGCTCCCCCGCTGAACACGTAACCAAATCCAAGCGTCATGATCATGATCGAGACCAGATTTTGTTCCAATGTGGCCTTCAGCATGACCCTTTGCATGATGACGCCAAACAAAGCGCCGACGCACATTGCTATGGGAAGCGCCAGCGCATAAGGCACGCCAGCCTTGGTCACAGCCCACCAAGTGACAAAGGCCCCTAACATGTACATTTGGCCGTGGCCAAAATTAACAAGACGTGCCACACCAAGCAACAAAGTCCATCCTATCGCAACCAGTGCATAGGCATGCCCCAAAACAAGACCATTGATCAATTGTTGAGAAAGATTCATTCTGCCGTCGCTCCAAGGTAAGCTTGCGCGATGCGCGGATCGTCACCCACCTGCGCAGCTGGACCCTGCAGCACGACGCGCCCGCGCTCTAGCAAGACCAATCTGTCCACCACCGCCATGGCCGCACGCACGTTCTGCTCTACCAACAAAATGGCGAGCCCAGACGCCGCCAGGGTCCTCATGGTTTCCAGTACCTGGGATACCAACTTCGGTGCCAAGCCGATTGAAGGCTCATCGAGAAGCAGCACACGCGGCCCCATCATCAGTGCACGTCCAATGCCCAGCATCTGCCTTTCGCCACCAGAAAGCTGCGACCCAAGATGCTGACGACGCTCGCCCAGTCGAGGGAAAAGGTCGTAGATTTCCTCGCGTCTGTAAACACGACGACCGGTTTCAGACACAGTGGTGAAGGCACTGGACAGGTTTTCCTCAACTGTCATGCTTGCAAACACAAGTCGACCTTCAGGAACTAAAACCAGTCCGGCGCGAATACGCTCATGGGTCGACCAACCATCGACTCGCACATCACCAAGAAATATCTCACCGCTCGAACGCGGGGTTCCACGTGACCAACCCACAATGGCATTGACCAGTGTTGACTTGCCGGCACCATTGGCGCCGACCACGCCGACGACTTCGCCGGGCGCAATCGTGAGTGAATTCAAATCAACGGCAAGATTGCCGTCATAAGTCACCTTCAAGTTGCGCAAAGCCAGGATAACGGATGGATTCATTGCGTCTTCCCCAGATAGGCTTCAAGCACGCGGGGATCATTGCGAATCTGAGTCGGCACGTCATAAGCCAGTTGTCGTCCAAGGTCGAGCACGCAGATGCGGTCAGCCACGGCCATGATCAGGTCCATGTGATGCTCAATAACGACTAAAGCAACGCCTTCTTTTTTGAGACTTGTGAGCAAGTCAACCAAGCGCGCCATGTCTTCACCGCCGAGCCCTGCAGCGGGTTCATCCAGCATCAGTACGCTTGCGCCATCCCCATAGGCCAGTGCAATGGACAACATACGTTGTACGCCATAAGGAATTTCCTTTGGACTGAGACTGTGGTAATGCGTAGGAACTCCAAAGCGTTCAAGCTGAGCGCAGGCAAATACGCTCGCTTGCTTGCGCAAACGAGCTGCCGAAAGCGGATTGAAAATGCTGCCGAGCAGACTTGAATGAGCGCGCTTCCCAAGCACCGCAATCAAGTTGTCCAGCACACTCAAATCATCGAAAAAAGCATTTTGTTGAAAGGCCCGTTTGAGTCCCAATTCCGCAAGCTGATGCGAGGGGATATGGGTCACATCGACACCCTGCAAAGTGACGCGCCCTTGTCGCTTGACCATGGCGGTGACGGCGTCATAACATGAACTTTTACCCGCACCATTGGGACCGATGATGCCCAAAATTTCACCGGGTCGAACGGACCAAGTCACATCCTCAAGCGCAACGAGCGCGCCATAGCGCACGCCCAATTGCGCCACGGACAGTGCCGGCGCTGAGTCTTCAGACGGAGAAGTCACGGTCTGTATTCCGGCCAGACCCATTATTTCTGCATTGTGATCTTGCCCGCTTGCACCGTAAACAGCAAATGGTTAGAACGTAACTGACCGTTAGGCTCAAATGTCACATCACCCATGACCGTACCCTTGAACTGACCACCGCGAATTCTTTTGGCGACTGCCTCTCGGTCAAGCGTCTTGAGTTCGTTGACCGCCATGGCCCAAATTTGCAAGGCGGATGCACCCAAAGCCATGAACTTGTCAGGGGTGTACTTGAACATCTCTTGGCTCTTTGCTACAAAGCGCTTGTTGACGGGGTTGGACGCAAAAGGCTCAACATCTGGAAAATAAATGTCAGCACTGATCAATCCGTTTGCAGCATCGCCAGCGACCTGAATCACGCTGGGTGCGACGGTTCCCACCGCTGCGATAAACACACCACCCAAGCGGGATTGACGTGCTTGCCGAATGGTTGCCGGCATGCCCAAACCTTCGTTGGCATTGATGGCGACGGTCACTTCAGGATTGGCAGCCTTCACATTGGTCAGGGCAACCCGGAAGTCAGCCTGGGTAAAAGGAAATTTTTCCTCTGCCACTTTCTCATAGCTGTAATTGAGTTTCTTTAGCTCCAGCTCGATCGAAGCTTGGGCCCCATTGCCGTAGGCGTCATTTTGAGTCACGAATGCCACTCGTTTAGCCTTGGCAATATTCGCAATGTAATTGGCAATGACGGAGCCGTCCTGCGAGTTGGAACTGTTAAGACGAATCGCAAAAGGATTGCCTTCGCCCGACAAAATAGGGTCCGCCTTAGAGATTGCCGTGATGTCCAACACGCCAGCGCGGGCCAATACGGGCTGCATGGCCAGCGTCACCGGACTGTTCCAGCCTTCTATGACGACAGATACGCCTTGAGCGATCATCTCATTGGCACGCGAGACGCCGACAGCTGGCGTTGACTCATCATCACGGGCAATGATTTCAATTTTGCGACCCAGAACGCCACCACTTTCGTTGATCAGAGCCGCCATGGTTTGAATAGCGTTTGAGACATGTTGTCCCTGAGGTCCTGCGCCGCCAGACAGCGGAAAGATGACCCCCACTTTGACGGTGGGCTGAGCCCACGCACCGATTGCAAAACCCAACCCCACAACCAAGGCGCTAGCCCATTGACGAAATTGTTTCATTTGTTGTCTCCTGCATTGCTGTTGATTGACAAGCACCTTAGGCGGCGCACTTACTTCCATACTCGCGCCCTGAATCTTGGTTGAATACCGACTCTGGCGTTGATATTGATCAAAGCATACCTATCCGTATGTTCAAGTGTCAAGCGACTAAAATCCCTTCAATATCAGTACATTCCCTATATAAATCAATAACCTGAGAGCCAACACGATACAAGACACTCTTGCAAAGATACCTTCTAGTATGTAAGATAAATCCAGTGTTTATTTCCTCGCAGAGCCCCTTTTTTTCCAACTCAATAAAGGCAAGAACGATGACAACTGAAGTTTTGATTGACATCAGTGACGGCATCCAAACTATCACCATCAACCGACCCGAGGCTCGCAATGCAATGACGTTGGCAGCAGCCAAAGCGATTGCGGCTGCGCTAGATGAATTGGACGAGAGAGACGATTTGCGCATTGGCATCCTCACGGGAGCCGGTGGTAATTTCTGCGCAGGAATGGACCTCAAAGGTTTTCTCCGTGGCGAGCGGCCAAGCTTGCCAGACCGAGGGTTCGGTGGTCTCACGCGCAAGCCTCCTCGCAAACCGATGATTGCTGCCGTGGAAGGCTATGCACTGGCCGGAGGCTTTGAATTGGTGTTGGCCTGTGATTTGGTGGTTGCATCTGAGACTGCACAATTTGGCATTCCTGAGGTCAAGCGAGGCTTAGCAGCCACCGCTGGAGGGCTTGTGCGCTTGCCTCGTCAATTGCCCTATCGCATTGCACTTGAATTGGCGCTCACGGGCGATTTATTCCCTGCTAAGCGGGCCTACGAATACGGATTGGTGAACCGCTTAGTGACCCCAGGTCAAGCTGTAGCTGAGGCCCGCAAATTGGCTCAAACCATTGCCGCCAATGGACCTTTATCTGTCGCTGCCAGTAAACGTGTGATCCTTGAGTCTCAAGATTGGTTGGCTGCTGAAGCTTGGGATCGGCAGGCCGCCCTCACAGACCACGTCTTCACTTCAGCTGATGCCCGTGAAGGTTCAGCTGCATTTGCTGAAAAGCGCAAACCCGTTTGGCTTGGAAAGTAAACGCATGCTTGAACTCGACCAGTTTTGGGCCGCAAAAATCCCAGACGTCGTGCAAAGCTACAGTTGGCGTGAATGTGTTTTATATGCCCTCGGTATCGGCATTGGGCTTGATCCCATGGACGAATCTGATTTACCTTTTGTGGACGAGACACGTTTAAAGGTGCATCCGTCCATGGTCAACGTGCTGGGTTATCCCGGTTTTTGGCAAAAAAATCCCATTTTTGGCTTGGATTGGATGAAGACCGTTCATGGTGAACACAGCATCCGAATTCACCATCCAATCCCCCATGAAGCACAAGTTGAGGGCGTGAGTCGCATCGTCGATCTGATAGACAAAGGTGAAGGTAAAGGTGCTTTGATCTACGTGGAACGTGAGATTCGAGACGCCCAGAACAGCACGTTGTTTGCCACTGTTTATCAGACCGTGTTCTGCAGAGGTGATGGCGGTTTCGGAGGACCCGCCAAGGCGCAGCTTGCTCCCAAGCCAATGCCTCAACGTGCGCCCGACAGCCGCATATCGCTGCCGACTTCGCCACAAACTGCCTTGGTGTACCGGCTTTCGGGTGACTTCAATCTTTTGCACGCCAGTCCCTCCGTGGCAAGAGCTGCAGGGTTTGAACGACCGATCCTGCACGGCTTGGCGACTTTCGGGATTTCTTGCCATGGTCTGATGAAACTCTTATGCGACTCGGACCCAACGTCGGTCAGAGCCATGGGTGGCCGCTTCTCTTCACCGGTCTATCCAGGTGAGACTCTGGAAGTTGAGGTCTGGAGAGAAAGTCAAGGGATGGCAACTTTTCGCACCACGGTTCCCCAGCGGGGTGTGGTGGTTATGAACAATGGACATTTTGAGGTTGCAGTATGAGTAAAGGCATTCTTTCCGGTATTCGCGTTCTCGACCTGAGTCGCGTTCTGACTGGGCCTTGGGCCACTCAGATTCTGGGCGACTTTGGTGCAGATGTGATCAAAGTCGAACGCCCCGGGGTAGGTGACGACTTGCGAGAACAGGGAGCGCGATTGAAAGATTCCCAGGGTCATGAAACCAACGAACGATCGACCTTCCTTTCCACCAACCGAGCAAAACGCTCCATCACCATTGATATTGCCAAACCAGCAGGTCAAGAATTGATACGCCAACTGGTTGCGCAATGCGACGTGTTGGTAGAAAACTTCAAAGGCGGCGACCTGGTGCGATACGGACTTGATCAAGCGTCCTTGCGTGCCATCAATCCCCGACTGATTTACTGCTCTATCACGGGCTTTGGTCAAACGGGGCCTTACAGTCAAATGCCCGGGTACGACCTGATCTTCCAAGCCATGGGCGGAGTGATGGCGCTCACGGGTGCGCCTGAAGGTCAGCCTGGTGCTGGACCGCAACGCGCGGGCTATCCTATTTCTGACTTGACCTCCGGTTTTTATGCCACGATAGGCATCCTGGCCGCTTTACATCACCGCGATACAGTTTCTGGGGTTGGACAGTACATCGACTTGTCTTTGCTAGACGCTCAGGTCGCGGCCACATCGACCATGTCGATGAGTTATTTGGTCGCGGGGCAGTTACCGGTTCGGGTCGGGCTGGGCTCCCAACTCACCGCACCTTATGGAGACTTTGATTGCGCCGACGGCAAAATAATGATTGCGGTGGGCAACGACAAACAGTTTGTTCAACTTTGTCATGTGCTCGGGCGCCCGGATATGGCACTGGATGAACGCTTTACGACAACATCCCTGCGGGTCCAGCACAAGGAGATACTGCTTCCCATTGTGGCGTCTATTTTGGCGCAACAAAGCATAGGCCACTGGATGCCATTGATGCGTAAAGCGGTGGTGCCGAGTGCGCCTATTTACGACTTTAAGCAAGTGTTTGAGGATCCGCAGATCAAACACCGCGAACTTGTCAAAACAATTGAGCACCCATTGGCAGGTTCGATGTCTGTGGTGGGCAATCCACTCAATTTTTCAGAAACACCCGTTGAGTACAAACGAGCACCGCCTTTGCTTGGTCAGCATACTGATGAAATATTGCGTGAGGTGCTTGGCATGGATGGGCCAGAAATTGCGCAACTTGCAGAAGAAAAAGTGACTACCTCTTGATGGCGGTACTTTGAAAGCATGACGGACCGCCCTGTGGACTGCTGGTGCAAGAGCCGACCTTTATTCCGACTTGATATTCAGCCGCTTGATCATGTCTCCCCAGACTTTGCTTTGCTGCAACGTAATTTCACGCAGCTCAGCAGGCGTACTGGTTTTTGATTCGTTACCAATCTTTCGCATGCCTTCTTCAAAGCTGGCTGAACTCGTTATTTTCCGCACCGCCACACTTAAACGGTCGACAACATGCTTAGGGGTACCGACAGGCGCGAACACACCGTACCAAGTCTCACCAACCACCGATGGAAACCCGAGCTCCTTGAAGGTGGGGACCGATGGCATCAGCGGCTGCCGATCGGCGCTCAGAACTGCAAGCGCTCGGTAACGACCGGTACTGACATTCGGTACCGCACTGGTGAGGGCCTCAACATTGGAATCGACGATACCCGCCAACATGTCCATGGTTGCAGGCGCGGCGCCTTTGTAATGCACCTGCGTCATCTTGATGTCCAGTCCACTTGAGATGAGCTCACCAAGCAGGTGAACCATGCTGCCTTGCCCGTTGGTTGCATTGTTAATTTTGGTCGGATTGGCTTTGCCATAGGCGATGAACTCGGCCATCGTCTTGGCAGGAAAATCTTTTTTAACAACAAAGGCAAAGGGCACGGTACAGACCGTTGAAATGGGCTCAAAATCTTCAAGCTTATATTGCAGTTTGTCGTTCAGGTGCGGGATGACAGTGAAGGTTGTACCTGCAGAAAGAAGCAAGGTATAGCCATCCTTAGGTGCGCGAGCCACTGCTGTGGCGCCAATCGCAGTTGCAGCACCCACCTTGTTTTCGATGACAAAGGTCTGCCCCAATTCCTCACGCAATCGTTGGCCGAGTTGGCGCCCCACCACATCGCTGGTGCCACCGGGTGGATAAGGTATGACCAGCGTAATGGGACGGTTCGGCCAATTGGCTGCCTCACTGCCTTGGGCAGAAATGCCAACAGGCATCAGCGCAACCAAAGCAAATGCGGTAGATAAGATGGCCCTTTTGTACGGGTTATACATTCGTGTCTCCTCAGAATTTAGATATGGAATAAATGGCAATTAAGAAGTCCAACCACGTCAAGGTCCGCAGCTTAAGCATTAAGCTTATTCAAGTTTGATGCGCGCATCATCAATGATCTTGCTGTAGCGTTGGTACTCTTGCTGAATGTGCGCATTCAAAGCCTCAGGGCCAAGGTAAGCGGGATAAAGTCCGGCTGTGTTGAGCTTTTGACGTACTTCTGAATCTGTCAGTGCGGCTTGGAGATCATCCACCAACTTTTGCACAATCTCTTTTGGGGTGCCTGCAGGTGAGGCTAATGCAAACCAAGCCACGACCTCATAGTCTTTGTACCCCTGCTCAATCACCGTGGGGACCTGCTTGAGCACATCCAGTCGCTCACGTGTGGTCACGGCCAAGGGACGCAACTTACCCGACTCCAGCATCGATGCAACTTCATTTAAATTGGTCAGAACCATGGTGACATGATTGCCCATCACCGCATTCGCTGCCAAGGCGCCACCAGTGAACGCGGCGTAGGTGAAGTCTGTACCCGTTAGTTTTTTGAGCGATTCGCCTGCAATGTGCTGAGTCGTCGCAGGCCCCACGGTTGAATAGGACAATCCACCGGGATTGGCTTTTGCCGCTTGAAGCAATTCTGCCAATGTTTTGTAAGGGCTGGCACTGCTCACCGCGATCACCTGAGGCGACTGCACCAATTGTGCAATCGGATCAAAAGCCTTCAACCCATCGTAGGGCAAATTGGTTCTTAACTTGGCATTGATGGTCAGGCTGTTTGCAATGACCAACAGGGTGTAACCGTCAGCTGGCGCTTTTGCAACCAGCGCGCCGGCGATCACGGTTCCACCACCAGGCCGATTGTCAACCAGCACAGATTGTCCCCATCGTTTGGAAAGAAATTGACCCACCACGCGTATCAAGCTGTCAGCAGAACCACCGGCAGGAAATGGCACCACAATGCGGACCGGCTTGTTGGGAAATGGTGTGGGTTGCGCACCTACATGCAAGCAACTCAGCAAAAAACTGCCAACAATAAGTACCTTGACGCCCAAGCTTTTGCAGAAAGTTCTTTTCATGGAATTTTTCCTAACGGGTTTTAAAATTCTTAGCCATAAACTGAATAAACGCACTCAATGCCATGTTCGATTTGGGGATAGACACTTCAACCACACGAGGGCCAGTATGGCTTGATTGATCAACCGTTCTTCTGCGTAAAAACCCTATCCCTTAAAGCAGCAGTCACCCCTGCCAGCCTGGTCTCGTGCCAATTGCGGCTGCACGCAACAGCAGCGAGGCCTTAAAATTGAGGTTGGTACAAGCTCGCTGTTCGAGTTTGATCTCTACTTAATTTTTTCCATGTCCGAAGCCACGGTCCACAACGCCGCCCCACATTCTGAAACCAGCCTGGTGCTGGACTTTGCCAACCGCCAATGGCACGTGCGTCGGCCAAAGCCTTTTGTGTTGGTGATTGAAGGTGAAGTGGGCGCACGACATGACGGAGCCGCCTCCAACGATTACCTTCATGACAAACTGCTTTTGCCTGAATGGCGCGAGGCCTTCTATCAGTTAGTCGATGCTACCGGCCTGGTGGTCTGCCTGAATTTGCACACGCAACACACCACTTACCGCGATGTGCGTGGGCGCTCCAGCAAGGGGCGGCTGAGCCAGGGGGAGTACTACCACCACGACGGCTGCACAGGCCCCGTCAAGCCGCGCTTTGTCGAGATCCGCTGCCCCATACAGCCGCAAACGCGTGGCGTGGCCACTGCCGTGGCGCCGCATCGTGCTGTGGTGCAGGCCATGGTGCAAGTCTTGCCAACCGAATTGGCGTCAACACCAACCCTGGCTACACAAGACATGAGCCCAGCTTTCATCAGCCTAATGAACGAAGCGGCGCTCGACCAATTGCAGGGACTGATCACACGCACGGTGCGCAAAAAACTCAACGCCGAAGGCGCACGCGCCTACTTTCGCCAAGTGGATGTGGCCGCCAACGCCTACTTTGAGCCCTGGGCCTTGGGCGAGAGCCGCATCATCGCCAATGCCAACGCCAGTGCGACGATGCAACATCGTCGGGCTTATCAAAGTCTGCACACGGGTGGCGTGGCCAATGGCCACTTGGTTAAGCGCTGGCCAAATGAGGAATTGCTATTGCCCGGACAGGTGCCCGACCCTGTCTTCATCGCCGCGCTGTGCAGCGAAGAAGGTGATGAGGAAAATGATGGTGAGCGGACTGAGGGGTGTTACCTCGGGG
>CANBWK010000068.1 GCA_947373105.1 Comamonadaceae bacterium
CAAGCCCATCAAAATCATTGCGCCTTTCCCGGTCGGCACCGGACCCGATGCCAACACCCGCGAGATGGCGCTGGAGTTGTCCAAGGTACTGGGTCAGACGGTGGTGGTGGAGAACCGCCCGGGTGCCGCCAGCATGATTGGGATGGAAGTCGGTGCGAAAGCGGCCCCCGATGGCTATACGCTGGTCATGGGGTCCACAACGTCGCTGTCGGTGGTGCCGAACCTCTACGGCAAGGTGCCCTATAAGGGGAGTGATTTCACGCCCATCAGCGTCGTTGGCCTGCTGAACACCGCCCTGACAGCGAACCCTAACGTGCCCGAAAAAACGGCCAAAGAGTTGATTGAGCGACTGAAAAAGCAGCCTGGCAGTGTGATGGCCGCGACTTCGGGTGTCGGCAGTTACTCGCACTTGGCCGGTGAATGGTTTGCCGCCAATGCGGGGGTCAAGATCAACTTTGTGCCCTACAACACCACCAGCCCTTACGCCGATCTGGTGGCCGGACAGGTCAACGTGATCTTTGACGCCTTGCCTGCTGCCATTGGCAACGTGAAAGCTGGCAAGCTCAAGATTTTGGCCTTGACGGGTAAGACGCGTCACCCTAACTTTCCGGACATACCCACCTTTGCTGAAGCAGGTCTGCCCGACTACAGCCCAACCGCATGGATTGGTCTGTTTGCGCCCGCCGCCACCCCCGCGCCGATTGTGGCCAAGTTGGCCGATGCCATGCAAAAGGCTGCGGCGCAAAACCCAGAGTTGATCGACAGATGGCGCTCGTATGGGGGTGAACTCAAGGCCCAGACACCGGCCGAGTTCTCTGCCTTTCTCAAAACAGATAACCAGCTGTGGGGTCAGACGATCCGCGGTGCTGGCATCAAGCTGGACTGAGGCGCTGCGCATGAGAACACGTCGTTGGGTGTTGCAAACCTCGGGCGCCTTAGCCCTAGCGCCGCTGGCGCCACGGGCCGCGCTGAGTCAAACGCCTGCCTGGCCGAACAAACCTGTTCGCATCGTGATCCCCTCCGCGGGGGGCAGCCCATGGGACCCTGTCGCCAGACATCTTGCCGAACGTTTCTCTAAGGCTTTCGGTCAGTCCTTCTTTGTAGAAAACCGTTCTGGCGGCACGGGTCTGATCGGCATGGACCAGGTCGCCAAGAGCACGGATGGCCACACCTTGGGCGTGATGTTCATGCCGCATGCGGTGTTGCCCTCGCTGATGGAAAAAATGCCTTACGACACGCTGAAAGATTTGGTGCCGATCAGCCAAACCCAGTGGACCTACAACGTGTTGGTGGTGCGCAGCAATGTGCCCGCGAGCAACATCGCTCAGTTGGTTGAACTGGTTAAAAAAAGTCCGGGCAAGTTGGTCTACAGCTCGGGTGGCACTGGCTCGCCGGCCCATCTCATGGGCGAGTCTTTCAAGCAGTTGACAGGCACATTCATTTTGCATGTGCCTTATCGTGGCCCCGTGGCGGCTTTGCAGGGCTTGATTGGGGAACAATCTGACCTGATGTTTGCCTCCTTGGCATCGGCATTGCCCCACATCCGCAGTGGTCGTCTTCGGGCTTTGGCGGTCACCTCTACCGAACGGTTAGAGGTGCTGCCAGAGACACCGACCTTTGCGCAGGCAGGCTTTCCCCGGTTTGATGTGCGTGACTGGGCCGGCTTGGTAGGGCCCAACTCTTTGCCCGCTGCGGCCATCGATCGCCTGAATGCGGAGGTGGCGATAGCCCTCTCGGAGCCTGGCCTTGCGCAACGGTTTTCGCAAATGGGGGTTTATCTTCAGTCCAGTACGGCCAGCGTTTGGGGGGACTGGATTCACAGGGAAATGTCCAAATGGGCAGAAGTGGTCCGCCGCGCCAACATCAAGATGGAGTGATGTGAACCGCATGGCCATCCCCATCGACTCTGAATAAGCAACCCCCATGACGAACTTTGTATTTATCGTGGCCGATGATCTGGGCTACGCCGATTTGGGGTGCTACGCTGGGCGAGCCTCTGAAGGCGGCCCCGTGTCCCCCGTGCTGGACCGGCTGGCGGCCAACGGCCTACGGTATGTCAATGGCTATGCCAATTCTCCTGTGTGTTCGCCAACGCGCTTTGCGTTGATGACCGGGCGTTACCAGTACTGGGTCCGAGGGGCCAGCGAGGAGCCCATGCTCGGCACGGCCCGTGGCAACCCTGACATTGGCTTGCACCCCCACCTGCCGACCCTGCCATCGATGCTCCAAGAAGGGGGCTATCACACCGCCTTGATCGGCAAATGGCATCTGGGATTTCGCCCGCATTTCGGGCCCGAAAAATCAGGCTACATGCATCACTTTGGTCCCATGTCGGGCGGGGTGAGTTATTACGGGCACAACGCCCGCGGAGCAGACTCTGACCTGGAGCTGGACGGTGTCCCATACGACGAGCCAGGTTACTTGACGGATCTCATTTCCAAGCGAGCGGCGCAGTATGTGCGGGACCGTGCAGCAGCGGGTCAGAAGTTTTTTCTCAGTCTGCATTACACCGCGCCACATTGGCCCTGGGAGACGCGAGCACAAGGCCGCGTCGATCCGCAAGTGGTTCAAAACATCAGGCATTTGGATGGGGGCAATGTCGAGACTTACCGCACCATGATCCGCGAGATGGACGAAGGCATTGGGTGGGTCGTTGAGGCGCTGGCTGATACGGGGCAACTCGACGACACTGTGATCATTTTCACCAGTGACAATGGCGGAGAACGTTTTTCAGACAACTGGCCTTTGGTTGGCGGCAAGATGGACCTCACGGAGGGCGGCATCCGCGTGCCTTACATCGTTCACTGGCCGCAAGGGATTCAGAGGCCCGGTTCGGTCTGCCAGCAGCATTGCATGACGATGGACTGGACCGTCACGGTGCTGGACATTGCAGGCGCTCATCCACCGGCCCGTCATGTTCTGGACGGGGTGTCGATGTTGCCCACCTTAAGCGACTGTGACCAGATCTTTCCACGCCCCATGTTTTGGCGCATGAAACACAACGAGCAACGGGCCTACCGTGATGGCGACTGGAAGTACCTCAAAGTCAATGCGCATGAGTATGTCTTCAATCTCAGTCGAGATGCCCGTGAACGGGCGAATCAGTCCCTGCGAGAACCAGAAAAACTGGCGTCTATGCGCGCGATTTGGCAAGCATGGAATGCCCAAATACCGCCAGTGCCCGCCGATGCAAGCGTGGACCAAGCGTACACCCTGAGTGACATGCCCGCTCGGTGAAGCGGTCGCTTTAAATCCATGTTCTGGCAATGCTTGCCGGACTCACAAATCAAAATCCCAGACCTGGTGCAGCTCAAGCTGCAGCTCGGCCATGCGCTCCATGCTTTCAAGTTGCATGCGCGAGGCCGCAAACTGGTGCTCATGGGCTGAGCGTGCAATGTTCAGCACCTCTGACATGGTGTGCTCGCCCAAGGCATAGGCCTTGCGCGATTTGTCTGCGGCCCGTGACTGCGTGTCGGCTGCGCTTTGCAGCTGGTCTGCCGCTGTTCGTTTGCTGTGAAACTGAATCCACAACTGATCAAAGGCAGCGCTCAATTGTTGCTCTAAGCGGCGCACCTTGTCTGCCGCCGATTGCGCATCGGCCAGTGTGGCCAGGGCGTGGTCGCGACGCACTGAGCCGGACAATGGCATGGAGATCGTCAAGCCTGTGACGTTTTCAGCACCGCCCCGGTCGCGTGCGCTGAAAATACCCACGGTGGGGTCGGCCTGGCGGTCAAGCCGGGCGCGTTCAGCCCACAGTTGCAAACGTTGTGCTTCGAGACGCAGTGTGTTGAGTTCGTGGTTTTGATTCAGGAACAACAACTTCAGTTCATCTTGGGATTGCACAAAATCCCCCGTGCTGCTGAGTTGGGTCATCACAGCGTGGTCAGGCAAGCTCAGCGTCGGGTAGCGTCGCTGAAAACCCGCTGCGGCGCTGCCCAGGTCTGCTTTCGCCAGTTGCGCTGCCGCTTGGGCGCGCTGGACTTCGGCTTGCGACAGCTCCAGGTCCAAGCGGGCGATCTCGCCTTGCTTAAACCGTGCTTGCGCCAACTGTTGGATTTGTGTGGCCGAGTCCACTTGCTTTTGAGCTTGCGCGTGCGCGAGGGCGGCTTGGGCATGTGCAAACCAGAGCTTCATCAACGCGCGACTGGCCTCGTGCATGGCATCGTTGAATTCAACCTCGGCCAGGGCCACGGTTTTGTCGGACAAGCGACCATCGACAGACGCCTTGCCCCACAAACGCAGCGGCCGCTCCAGCATGAAGGTGGTTTCTGTCCAACGTTCGTGGCTTGCCGGTACGCGCCGCTCTTGCAGGTTGGCCCTGAGGATGAACTCGGCGGTGCCGGTGCGAAGGGTGTTGGCACGTAGCGTTGTGGCTTCTTTTTGGGCGCGAGCGCTTTGAATGCCGGGGCTGTTCAGCAAGGCTTCTTTGACGGCCGCTTCAGCGGGTAAATAGGCCTGCGCGTTGGGTGCGGCCAAGGCGGGTAGGCAGATCAGACCCGCGAGAAAAATGCCATTCAAAAAGGGGCGTGTGTTCATGACTTTTCTCCTTTCACGAGGGCACCAAAACGTTCAAAAATTTTCGGCAGCAAGAGCAAGGTCAACAAGGTGGAGCTGAACAGACCGCCTGTCACCACAATGGCCAAGGGTCGTTGAATTTCGGAGCCTGGCCCGGTCGCAAACAGCAAGGGAATCATGCCCAAAACGGTGATGACGGCAGTCATGAGTACCGGCCGTAAACGCCGCTCAGTACCCAAACGCACCACAGTGGCCATGGGTTCCCCGTCTTGCAAGCGTTCATTGAAATGGGTGACCATGACCACCCCGTTGAGTACCGCAATGCCGAGCAACGCAATAAAGCCGACCGAGGCGGGCACTGAAAGGTATTCGCCTGAAATGGCCAGCGCCACCACGCCGCCCACCAGCGCGAATGGAATGTTTGCCAAAATAATGACCGCTTGCGTTGCCGAGCCAAAGGTGAGCATCAGGATCACAAAGATCAGACCCAGAGCGGCGGGAATGACCAGAGAGAGTCGCGCTGCAGCACGTTGCTGGTTTTCAAACTGACCGCCCCAGACCACCTTGAGTTCGGGCGGGAGCTTCAAGGCCGTCACCGCTTTTTGGGCCTCTTGCACAAAGCCCGTCAGGTCGCGTCCGTTGACCGAGGCTTGGATGCTGGTGAAGCGGGCACTTTGCTCGTGGTCGATGCGGATCGGGCCATCCACCAACCGGATGTCAGCGAGACTGCTGGCGGTCCAAGTGCTTCCATCGGGGGCGGACAGCGCGAGGTTTTTGAAGGCCTCAGGGCTGTTGCGCAAGGCTTCGTTGCCTTTCAGGGTCAAGGGGGTTCGGATGCCGTTTTGCAAGACCACGCCAAGCGTCTCACCCTCGATTTGGTTCTTCAGGGTTTGCTGCAAAGCTTCGATGCTCAAGCCCGCCTGGCCTGCGTTGTGGCGGTTGATGGCCACGCTCAAATACTGAAGGCCTTCGGCTTTGGGGGCAATCACTTCGGCCGCGCCCTCAATGCCGCGTACCGCTTGCGCAATGCGTTGAGCGGCCTCGTTGATGCTGGCCAGATCGGTGCCAAACACCTTGATGGCCACGTCGCCGCGTGTGCCGGTCAGCATCTCGGAGACCCGCATTTCAATGGGTTGCGTAAAGCCATAGACCAGACCCGGAAAGCCTTCGAGAATGTTGCGCAAATGGGTCACGATGTCTTCTTTGCTGCCGCGCCATTCGCTCTTGGGTTTCAGAACCAAAAAGGTATCGGTTTCGTTCAGTCCCATCGGGTCCAGGCCCAACTCGTCTGAGCCGACGCGGGCCACGATGGATTGCACTTCGGGCACGTCTTTCAAAATCGCTTGCTGCACGCGGGTGTCGATTTCCATCGAAGCTTCGAGGGATATCGAGGGGAGTTTTTGCAACTGCACCAAAATATCGCCCTCGTCCAGGGTGGGCATGAAGGTTTTGCCCACTTGGGTGTACAAGCCCCCAGCCAAGACCAAGGACAGCAAGGACGCCCCATACAACCAACGAGGGTGTCGCCAGACGGTATCCCTCACCGACACATAAGCCCCATGGATTTTTTGCATCAGCGCCGGTTCGTGCGCCCCTTGCTCTTTCAGTAGCAAAGAAGCCAGTGCAGGCACCACCGAGAAAGCGATCAACAGCGATGAGCCCAGCGCCATGATGATGGTCAGCGCAACGGGCGCAAAGAGTTTGCCTTCGAGTCCTTGCAAGCTCAGCAGCGGCAAAAAAACCACCCCAATGATCAGGACACCCGCGACCACCGGCTTGACGACCTGTTTGACCGCAGTCAGCAAGACCTCGGTCTTGGACAGGGCATGCCCCTTCGGGTGATTGGCAAAAGCGGTTTCAATGTTTTCGACCACCACCACCGAGGCGTCGACCAACAAGCCCAACGCAATCGCCAGGCCACCCAGGCTCATCAGGTTGGCGGTGATGCCAAAGGCCCGCATGAGTAAAAAGGTGGACAGCAGCGACAAGGGCAACGATACGGCCACCACCAGTGCAGCACGCACGCCACCCAAAAATACGTATAAGATCACACACACTAGGACTGCTGCTTCGATCAAGGCCTTGATCACTGTGTCGGCTGCACGAGTCACCAACTCGCCCCGGTTGTAAAAGGTGCGGGTGGACATGCCCGCAGGCAGGCGGGGTTTCATTTCCAACATTTTTTGCTCCACGGCCTGCACCAGGTCGCGGGCGTTGACGCCGCGCATGCCCAGCACCAGGCCTTCTACGGCCTCGCCCTGGCCGTCTTGCGTTACGGCGCCATAGCGGGTCAGGGCGCCGTTGCGCACCACGGCGACATCGTCGAGCAAAACTTTAGTGTTGCCGCGTGCTGTGGGCAGGCGGATGGCCCGCAAGTCGTCCAGCGTTCGCACGGCGCCTTCGACCCGCACGACCAAGGCTTCTTCGCCTGCGGTCAGGCGGCCCGCACCATCGTTGCTGTTGTTGCTGATCAGGGCTTGGCGCAGATCGCTCATGCTCACGCCCATGGCTGCCATGCGGGCGGTATTGGGGATCACCTCAAAGGTTTGCACTTCGCCGCCCAGTGAGTTGACCTCGGCCACACCGGGGATGGTGCGCAGCTCCGGACGAATCACCCAGTCCAATACGCGCCGTTTGTCGGCGAGGCTGAAGCCGTCCCCTTCGAGCGTGAACATGTACATCTCGGACAACGGTGTGGTGATCGGGGCCAAGCCACCGCTGACCCCCGCAGGCAAATCGCGCAACACGCCGGCCAAGCGCTCAGCCACTTGCTGGCGCGCCCAGTACAGGTCAATGCCTTCGTCAAAATCGATGGTGATGTCGGCAATGCCGTATTTGGAAATCGAACGCACGACACGTTTGTTGGGAATACTCAGCAGCTCCTGCTCAATGGGTTTGACGACCCGCTGCTCGACCTCTTCGGGCGTCATGCCAGGGATCTTCAAAATGACCTTGGCCTGCGTCGGCGAGATGTCTGGAAAAGCATCAATTGGCAGGTTCAGCCAGGCGTGCATGCCGGCCAGCATCAGGGCCACGGCAAAGCCGAGCGTGAGGTTGCGGTAACGCAGCCCCAAGCGAATCAGTTGTTCAAACATCATTCGTCCTTTTGCATCAATGCCCGCAGCGAAGCGATGCCGGTGATGGCCATTTTGCTGGTCTCGGGTAAGGACGCTTCGATGACCGTGGTGTCATCGTTAGAAGAAAGAATGCGCACGGTTTGCGCGGCAAAGCCTTTGGCATTGGCCACAAAAATCAGGGGTCGTCCCTGCCATTGGCTGATGGCGCGAGAAGGCACCAGCCACGCCGGGCCGATGGGCTTGCCCGTGTCGTCGTGCGCCGCCATGTTGGGTTGCAGTTGCACGGACACACCTTCGCCGATTTGCAGGCTGCCGCGTTGGGTGACCAGCGCACGCGCTTTAGCCGATTGCCCCGCGTCCAAGGCGCGGCTCACGCCAGTGATTTTGGCCTGCGCATTGCGCGAGGGGATGTTCACCTTATCACCCACTTTCAACCTGGCCGCTTTGTCGCCAGACAGCTGAATGTCCAATTGCAATTGGTGCGTGTCTGCCAGCTTGAAGAGCACCGTACCCGCTTCGACTCGTTGACCAATGGAGGTGAAGGCGTCCACCACCACGCCGCTGATGGGCGACTGCAGAACCCCTGTCGCGTAACCATTGTTGCCATCGGGCCCGCTGAAGCGCAGGCCTGACGCTGCCAGTTCGGCCGCACGTGATTGCACCGCTGTTTTGGCCGCTTCGTCTTTGTTGCGGCTCAGTTGCAAGCGCACAGCGGGAATAATCCCTTCTTCAAACATGGCCTGATCGCGAAGCAATGCAGCATGTGTGTTTTGTGATTCCAAGCTGGCTTCGTGCCATTGGCGGCGGGCGTCTCCCAGCATGGGGCTGGTGAAATGCCCGAGGCCCGAGCCCAAGCGCACGGAGTCGCCCAAGCCTACCAACACACGTGAGAGCTGGCCCGGATAGGGCGCGGTGATCGTGATGTCTTTGCCGGGGGGCGTGGTCACGGTGGCGCTGGCCAGCAGTTGACCCGTTTGTGCACTTTGCAAACCCGCAACCCGAACGCCAAGTGCCGCTTGTTGTTGGGTATCCATGACCAGCATGGGCAGGGCCTTGGCAGGGGGGATGGTTTGAGCGCTTGCGCCCAAAGCCATACTGGCCACCAAACAGGCAGCTGAAAAAACAAAACGTGAATGTGTGGCCATGGCCGAATCCTCTGAGTCCATCAACAGGCTGTGCGACTGTATGGCCGCGCAGACGGAGTGACCCTGATGCAGGTCACGTCATTGGCTAATGAGAAAAAGGCGGCGCGAGAGCAGGGGGCGGAAAACCTGCTTTGAAGCTGCAAGCAACAAAGGGGTTGACGGTAGGAACCCATTGCCAGATGCGTGGCAAGCGGTTGAAAACGTTGAGTATGAAGAAGCTCAGCAGCAAAATTTCGAGTATGTCGGCGCTGAAAAGATCACTTTTTTCGAAACGCGGCAAAGAAGTGACCACACCCACTGCGGGAGACTCGGGTTCAATGGGCACGGACACCGCGGGCGCGTCATAGGCTGCAACTGACGGGTGGGTCGATGTGGCTGCAGTTTCCAGACCGTTGATGTGAAAGCCTGTGGCCTGGCTATGGCCGTAATGCGCATGCAGAAATGGCCCCAATGCCAGCAAACCCATGAGAAGGATGGCCAGCCATAGACTGCATTGGCGGAAAAAATGTGAGGTGGACACCGCTAAATTATAGGAGCGGAACATGACAAATGGCGCAAGCGCTGTTTCGACAAGACGTACTTGAAACTCTGGGGTGTTCAATAAGCTTACCGCAGGCATGCTTATGATGCCTGTCTGTGTAGAAAGGATCATAAGTCCTTAGAATCAAAGTATAGAAATCATACTTAAATGTTCACTCATCCCTCCATTGACCCATCAACCATGAATCGTCCTAAGCGGTCGTGGGGTTGGTTCTCTGCGTTTGTCTTGATCTTGGTTTCGTGCCTGGCCTGGACCTTGATCCAAAAAGTGGCTTATCCCCCCCTGGATGGTCACAATGACATGTTGGAAAACTTTGCTTGGTCGCAGTTGGTGATTTGGGGAACGCACAAACATCCGCCGTTTTTTTCTTGGATGGTCGGTCTCTGGTTTGCCGTGGTTCCACACAAGGCCATTCTTTACAAAATGTTCGCCTACGTGAATGTGGCCGTGGCACTGTGGGGCGTTTTGCGTTTGGCCGACGCGCTGAACATGCCCGAATCAGGCAAGCCGGCCGTGATTCTGTTGCTGTGGAGTCTGCCTTACACCACCTTGGCAGCCAAGTTCAACGCCAACAGCCAATTGCTTTCTTTGTGGCCATGGACGGCCTACATCATGTTGCGAGCATGGCCTGCTTCGGGTTGGCCGTCTGCCTTCTATTCGGCCTTACTGGGCTTGTTGGCGGGGGCCTGCATGCTGAGCAAATATTACAGTGGTATTTTTTTACTGGGCTTATTCGTTGCATCAGTTCTGAGTATTGAAGGGCGAAATTGGCTGAAAACACCGTGGCCTTATGTGAGCCTGCTGGTGTTCTGTTTGGCGCTTTGGCCGCATGTTCAGTGGGTGCTTGAGCATGATGCCGTGACTTTCAAATATGTGGAAGAGCAGGGTACCGAACAGGTTTACCTCAAAGGTCTTTTGACCTTCGCTCTTGCGCCTTTGTTGTACTGGTTACCCGCATGGCTGACCACTGTATTTGTGGGCGCTTGGGCACTCTATCGACTGCAACCTGGCAGCCGCTGGGCTTGGGTGGCGTGGCGCTGGGCATACACAAGCTGGTGGCCTCACGGTTGGGGCGATACGCTTTACTGGCTGGCCTTTTTCCCTTGGGCGGCAACCTTGGTGTTTGGGGTCACTGGTTTTGTGAACTTGTCCACAGCTTGGGCGATTCCGATTGGCTATGCGTTCCCCCTGTTGTGGTTGCGCAACTTCCAGTTACAGGCCCGTCACTTCGGGTCCGACCGGGCCAATCCCTGGGCTGCGTTGGATGCCTTTGTTTATCCTGGGCTGTTGGGCATGTTGTGTTTGTCGGTCTTTATGGCTTGGAGTAATGCCCATGACGCAGAGGCCAATTACTACCGTCCGGACCGGAACGTTTCAAATGCCCTGTTGTCAGATTGGAAACAACGGCATCCCGAAATGCGGCTCCAATGGGTGGGTGGCGATTGGGCGGAGAGCGCTTTGCTGTCTTTTTATGGGGACTCTGATTTGGTGGTTATTCCAGACTTGCCGGGCTCCAAAGTAGCCAGTTATTACCCGACCCCCGATCTGAACCGACAAGCCGGCTTGATTTTTTGCAGTCTGGGCCCTGTGGATGCCATACCCTCGGATGCCCCAAGGCTTTGCGAGGCGCAAGCCCGGCAGTGGTTGCAAGCGAGAAGCTTGCCGGTACAACCCATCACCTTTCATATCCAGCGTCATGGCTGGCGTTTTCCAATGCATGTGCCATTCGAGTACGTGGTTTTTCATGTGATTCCCCACTGACCGCCCGAGACAGCGGCCCCACGCCGAGTCTGGGATAATCGAGCCCTATGAGCGGCAACACCTTTGGCACCCTATTTTCTGTCACCAACTTTGGTGAATCCCACGGCTTGGCCATTGGCTGCGTGATTGACGGTTGTCCGCCGGGCATGACGCTGTCCGAAAGCGATATCCAGCCGGATCTCGATCGCCGTCGCCCAGGCACTTCCAAATTCGTGACGCAGCGCAATGAACCCGATTCGGTGCAAATCATTTCGGGTGTGTACGAGGGAAAAACCACCGGCACCCCGATTTGCCTGCTGATCCAGAATACCGACCAACGCAGCAAAGATTACGGCAATATTTTGCAGACCTTTCGGCCAGGCCATGCCGATTACACCTATTGGCGCAAGTATGGTTTGCGCGACCCGCGTGGCGGAGGCCGTTCATCGGCCCGTTTGACCGCGCCCATGGTGGCCGCTGGCGCTGTGGCTAAAAAATGGCTGAAAGAACACCACGGCACCACTTTGCGTGGCTGCATGACCCAAATTGGTGATGTACCGATTGGCTTTGAGTCTTGGGATCATGTGCCCAACAATCCATTTTTTGCGCCCGTCGCGGACGTCACCGCGCTGGAGGATTACATGAACGCTCTGCGCAAATCAGGTGATTCGTGTGGCGCCCGGCTGAGGGTGGTGGCGCAAGGGGTACCGGCGGGCTGGGGACAGCCTTTGTTCGACAAGCTCGACGCTGATATTGCCTACGCGATGATGGGCATCAACGCCGTCAAGGGCGTTGAAATTGGTGCCGGTTTTGGTTGCGTCACCCAAAATGGCAGCACCGCCGGAGATTCTTTGACCCTGCAAGGTTTTGTGGGCAACAACGCTGGTGGCGTTTTGGGCGGCATCAGCACCGGCCAAAACATGGAGGTGTCGATTGCAGTCAAGCCGACCAGTTCGATCTTGATCCCGCGCCAGACCATAGACACCGCGGGGCAAGCTGCTGAAGTGATCACCAAAGGTCGGCATGACCCGTGTGTGGGCATTCGTGCCACACCGATTGCCGAGGCCATGTTGGCGCTGGTGCTGATCGATCATGCCCTGCAGCATCGCGCCCAATGCAGTGATGTGCAACACGATTTGCCCGCCATTCCTGCAGGCCAAGCCTGATGCCCTTGAATCCACTGGGCGCTCACTCCGGCGAGCCTCTTTACTGTGCCTGCCATGCCCAACGTTCGTAAACAATTACTGCCGTTTGCGGCTGTCTCAGCGAGCTACTTTGGGCACATTGGGTTTTTCAATCCCTATTTGCCCCTGTGGCTCAAAGAGTTGGGTTTTGGCTTGCTGGCCATCAGCGTACTCACTTCGGTGCAAGCGGCCACCCGTTTGTTTGCGCCCTATGCCTGGGGGTGGTTGAGTGATCACACGGGCGAGCGGGTCAAGCTCTTGCGGTATGGCGCGACAGCTGCATTGGTTTTTGCCTGTTTTTTATTTTTGAATCTCAGTCCCGTGGGTCTGGGTATTGTCTTGCTGCTGATGTTCACCCATACCAGTGCCATGATGCCCATGAGCGAAGCGGCCATGGCGCATTTGGTCAGTCAAGGTGGCTCGTTTGATGCCAAGCGTTATGGACGGGTTCGACTGTTTGGATCGGTCGGATTTTTGATCACGGTGTTTGTGGCTGGCGCCTGGTTTGAGTTTTTTGGCATGCATCACTTTCCGGCCTGGACCGTGTTCAGCTTGTTCGCTGTGGCCGTCAGTGTGTGGATGCTGCCCGACTTGAAGGAGGCCGTGCCCGCTGTTTACAAGAAGGTTCAAGTGGGATCGGTGCTGCGGCAAAGGGCCGTGCAATGGTTTTTTGCGTCGGCTTTCTTGCATGTACTCTCGCACATCGGCATCTATGTTTTCTTCTCGCTTTTTTTGGACTCACTGGGCTACAGTAAAACCTTGATTGGCATGCTGTGGGCTGTTTCGGTCGTGGTCGAAATCGGTTGGTTTTACAGCCAATCCAAATGGATGGCCAAGCTGCCCTTGACGGGTTGGCTGGTGGTGTGTTCTGCAACCATGTTGCTTCGCATGGGCCTGACTGCTCAATGGGCACAGGTGCTCTGGGTGCTGGTGTTTGCACAGGTTCTGCATGCCCTGACCTTTGCCGCACACCATACGGTCTGCATCGCTTTGTTGTCGCATCATTTTCCGGGACGTTTGCGAGGACGAGGTCAAGCGCTTTACACTGTGATTGCCTATGGATTCCCGGGTGTGATCGGCGGCCTTCTGGGCGGGATTCTGAGCGATTATTACGGCCTGCAAAGTGTCTATTGGGCGTCTATGGTGACCAGCGCCTTGGCCACTTTCGCGGCCTACAAAGTGTGGCGTCACCACCATCCCTCGGCGCCTGACGGTTTGCCTTCAACTTAAAAAATTCCCATTGCCATGATGCCCAGTCCCATCATTTGTCCTGATTTTTTGCCCCCTGCGCTTGCGCTCGATTTGGCCGATGGTCGACGTTGGTTGACGCCTTGTGGGGAGGGGCAGATGGTGTGGCACGAATGGGGAGCGCCTGATCATCCTGTGGTGGTTTTGGTGCATGGCGGCAGTGGGAGTTGGACGCATTGGTTACGTAACATTGCCCCTTTGCGTGATGCCGGTTGGCGCGTATTGGTGCCCGACTTGCCTGGTTTTGGTGACTCTTACTGGCCTGAAGATTGCGTCGATACAGATCAGATTCCTCCATATTTGCACCAAGGTTTGCAGCAATTGGCGCCTGCAGGTCAAGTGCGGGTGGTGGGTTTTTCTTTCGGCGGCATGACTTCGGCGTTGTGGCTCAAGAAATTTCCACAAGATGCCCAGCAACTGATCTTGGTCGGCGCGCCCGGCATGGGCATCAAGGTGCCCGAGAGAGTGCCTTTAAAGGGGTGGCGTCATCTGCAGAGCGATGCGCAGCGCGATGCCATTCATCGCCACAACCTGATGGCTTTGATGCTGCAACATCCTGAATCCATGGATGAGTTGGCCATGGACCTGCACCGCCACAATGTCCAACGAGACCGCATGACCCGCAGACGCCTTTCGGGCACCCCCATCGTTGCAGATACGTTACCGCATTTGCAGATGCAGGTCAGCGCCATTTACGGTGAACATGATGCGCTTTACTCTTACCGCATGCCTGAAGTGAAGACCTTGATGGCGCAACTCACGCCGCACTGGGCAGGGTGGCACACCGTGCTGGGTTCAGGGCATTGGGTGCAATACGAAGCTGCCCAAGCCTTCAACGACTTGTTGTTGAAAGTGCTGCGTTGATGTCAGCTTTCAGTCGTCAGCTTTCATTAAATTCGTGCAAGATAAGTTTTTTTTGTTGGAGTCCCAATGACCACGCATCTCAAAATTGATTTCGTCTCTGACATCGCCTGCCCCTGGTGTGCAGTGGGCTTAGGGGCCTTGGAGGGTGCCTTGGGCCGATTGCAAGGTGAAGTACAGGCGGATGTGCACTTTCAGCCTTTTGAGCTGAACCCCAATATGCCCGCCGGAGGGCAGGACCTGATCGAACACATCACCCAAAAATATGGTTCCACACCTGAGCAGCAAGTGCAGATGCGGAACAACATCAGTGCCCGTGGTGCTGAAGTTGGCTTTGCATTTGCACCTGGCGGCCGTGGTCGTGTGTACAACACCTTTGATGCGCATCGCTTGCTGCATTGGGCACATGAGTCGGGTACGCAGGGTCAGCAGCATGCGCTTAAAAAAGCCATGCTGGCGTCTTATCAGGGGCGTGCTGAGTGCATCGAATCGCATGACGTGTTGTTGGCTTGTGTCAAGGAGGTTGGCATGGACCTGGCCACCGCCAAGCAAATTTTACAAAGCGATACCTATGCCGCAGAGGTGCGCGAGCGCGAGCAGTTTTATTTACAGGCGGGCATTCATTCGGTCCCTGCTGTCATCATCAATGACAGGCATTTGATTTCGGGTGGCCAACCCACAGAAGTGTTTGAGCAAGCGCTGCGCCGCATTGCCGCAGGGGAAGTGTGAACCTATGACCACGCCCGTTCTGTTTGTATCGCACGGATCACCCACTTTCGCACTTGATTCTGGCAGCAGCGGACCTGCTTTGACCGCATGGGCCGCAGCGCATGCACCAGCGCAAAGCTTGAAGGGCGTCGTCGTCATGTCGCCGCATTGGATGTCGACAGGTCTTGCTGTCATGACCCAGCCTGCACCGCCCACATGGCATGACTTTGGCGGGTTCCCACCCGCTTTGTATGCTTTGCAATATCCGGCACCCGGCAGCCCCGAATTGGCGCAAGACATATTGGATTTATTTGCTGCGGCAGGCTTACCCGCGCAGCCGGATGCACAACGCCCCTTTGACCATGGTGCATGGGTGCCGATGATGCACTTGTACCCTCAAGCCAATGTGCCGATGGTGCAGATCTCCTTGCCCGCCAGTGCCACACCTGCTCAGTTGTATGCCATGGGTGAGGCTTTGTCGCCCTTGCGAGAGCAGGGCGTGTTGCTGGTGGGCTCGGGCAGCATGACACATAACCTCTCAGATATCCGCCGTGAGGGCGGCCCCGCTGCACCACATGTGCTGGCCTTTAGTGCTTGGATCGAAACGCAAATGAAGGCGGGTGATCTGCAAGCCATGTTGGACTATCGCGTTCGTGCGCCTGAGTCAGCGCGGGTTCATCCAACGGACGAGCATTTTGTGACGATTTACTTCGCCCTCGGCGCAGCCCATTGGGGTCAAAGTCCTCAAATCCCTGTCAACTACATCACGCGCGAAGTGATGCTGGGAACGCTGTCGATGGATGCGTTCAGTTTGTAAACCCTCTTTCAGCGGTACATTTTCGGCATGAAATTCAGCCCTGTATTGACCGTGTATTTCGATGGGTCTTGCCCATTGTGCAGACGAGAAATGGCCATGTACCGTCGCTTGCCTGAAGCCCTCAACATGTCGTGGGTGGATGTCAGCCTAGATCTGGAACTGGGCCCTGCGCTGACTTGCCAAGCGGCAATGGCCCGCTTCCATGTCAGGCACAGCGATGGTCGACTGGTCAGTGGCGCAGCGGCATTTTCCGATCTGTGGCGCTGCTTTTCTGGATGGCGTTGGTTGGGCGTGGTTTCTGCGCGGCCGCCATTGGCTTGGTTGTTTGAAGTCGCTTACCAACTTTTTTTGCCAGTGCGTCCACTCTTGCAACGTTTGCTGAGGCGATGGGACAAAGAAAGTCATTAACTATGAAGGTTCTCTTGGCATGGATGCTTTGGGCAGGAATGGCTGCGTGCAGCTATGCACAGAGCCCCGTTGGGCAGCGTGTGTCATTAGGGCTCTTTGCCATGGACCGGACTGAAGTGACGATTGGCCAGTTTGCGCGTTATGCCCAGTTGAATGGTGTGGTCACCCGTGCAGAACGTGAAGGGGGTGGTGTTGAATACCTTGCCGGTTGGCAGCGCCGTTCAGGTTGGTCTTGGCGGACACCGGATGGCATGACGCCGAGCAGCCAGGATTTGCCCGCAGTGCATCTGGACTTTTCAGAGTCCGAGGCCTATTGCCGCTGGGCTGGAGGCCGTTTGCCTACGGGTGCTGAATGGCAAAAAGCGGGTTTCACCGAACTGCGTGACTCGCCCCCCGCGCCTTGGGTTAAAGGCAAAACTTACCCCTGGACAACGGGTGACAGTCCGCAAGGCGCCAACACCAGCGACCCGGATCCATGGCCACGCGCAGCCCCTGCCGGCGCCACCCGCCAAGGCGTGAACGGTCTTTACGATATGGGCGCCAATGTGTGGGAGTGGACCTCTGATGCACAAGGCGATATGCGACGCACCGTGGGCGGCTCCTGGTGGTATGGCGCATTCAACATGAAGGCGGATGTGCAGGCCTTCAAAGAAGCAGACTTTTATGCGGTGTACGTCGGGTTCAGGTGCGCCTACGACCTTGCGCCAGGCAAAGCCCCTCCATGATGCCTTCCTTGCCAGAGGGCTACCGTGCTTTGGTGTTCGGTGCGAGCGGTGCCATCGGGCAGGCCTTGCTCCAACAATTGCAAAGCGATCCGCGCTGTGTCAACGTAGTGGGCCTCTCGCGTCAAAGTCTGTCGGGCTTCGATTTGCGCAGTGAACCCAGCATAGCGGCCTGTGCTCAAGCCGTGACAGCGTTAGGACCTTTTCATTTGATGCTGGACGCCACAGGCGCTTTGACCCTGAACGGACGTGGCCCAGAAAAACGATTGGACGAGCTGGATGCCGACCATCTGCTGAATGTGATGCAGCTTAATGCGGTGGGCCCGAGCTTGTTGCTCAAGCATTTTGTGCCCCTGTTGGCTTCGGGCGAACGGGTCATTTGGGGCAAGTTGTCGGCGCGGGTGGGCAGTATCGAAGACAACCGCAAAGGCGGTTGGTACGGCTACCGCGCGGCCAAGGCTGCGCTCAATATGTTGCTGCAAACCGCGGCCATCGAAATCACGCGGCGCAGACCCTTGTCGGTGGTCGCTGCTTTGCAGCCGGGCACGGTGCTGTCGGCGCTGAGCCAGCCTTTTGTCGGCGACGATGCCTTGCACCCAAAAGACGCGGCCCAGCGTTTGCTCGAGGTCTTGGACACGTTACCCGCAACGGGGCGGGCGCAGTTTGTGGATCACCTCGGGCAGCACATTCCTTGGTGAGTCAAGACAGGACGCCCGCGATTTTTTGACGAGGCACTGTCGTTTTGGGGCATTTTCCCTTGGGCAGATCGAACCACTGGCGCACATCGGCATCCAGTCCGATGCCATGCATGTAGTTGTAAATGGCCTTTTTCAGGCCCTCGCCTAAGAGGTCGTGGTTCACCCCCGGCGGCATGCTTGTGGGGTCCACAAAGCCCACATCGTTTTTGGCAAACGTGCCTTCAGGCAGCGGCAAGAGCGTGACGCCATAAGCTACGGGGTCACGGCCCACGGGCGAATGGACTGTGCAGACAAAGCGATGAAAAAATCCGCTGTGAATGCAGCCGTTCTCAAACAGTTGGCGCACGTATTCGAGGGCATCCACCGTGTCTTGCAGCGTTTGCGTGGGAAAACCGTACATCAGGTAGGCGTGTACCAGCACGCCTGCATCGGCAAAGCCTTTGGTGACTTGCGCCACTTGTTCAACCGAGACACCTTTTTGCATCAACTTGAGCAAGCGATCTGACGCGACTTCGAGTCCGCCGGACATGGCGATGCAACCGCTTTGCGCCAGCAGTTCGCACAAGTCGGGTGTGAATGTTTTTTCAAACCGGATATTGCCCCACCATGAAATTTGCACCTCTCGGCGCAGTAATTCTTCAGCCAAAGCCTTGAGTGCTTTGGGGGGCGCCGCTTCGTCGACAAAGTGAAAGCCCGTCTGCCCGGTCTCGGCCACGATCTGCTCAATGCGGTCCACCAGGGTGCTGGCGCTGGCGGTTTCGTAGCGGCTGATGTAATCCAGGCTGACATCGCAAAAGCTGCATTTTTTCCAGTAACAGCCGTGCGCCACGGTGAGCTTGTTCCAGCGCCCATCGCTCCACAAACGGTTCATGGGATTGAGCATGTCCAGCAGCGACAAATACTGGTGCAAGGGCAAGCCCTCCCATGTGGGTGTGCCCACATCTTCAAATGCAATCTCAGGCTCTTGCAGGTTGATGTACTGCACGTGACCCGATGGATTTTTGACAAAGGTGCGCACCAAACGTTGGGCACTGCGTTGACCTTGCAGGTGTTCAATCAGATTCAAAAGGGGCCGCTCGCCACCATCGAGTGTGATGAAGTCCACATGGTCGAATACGCGGGCATCAGACAGTTCACGCAACTCGGTGTTGACAAAGCCGCCACCCATCGCGATGTGGACATGGGGGTGCGCCCGCTTGATGCACTGTGCGATGCGAAAGGCCGAATACATCGAACCGGGAAAGGGCACCGACAACAAGACCAAGGTCGGTTGGTGTTTGTCAATCGCTTGCAATGCCAAGCGCTCCAAAACGGCGTCGATCAAATGGGGGGGCTGCGCCAAGGCCTCGGCCAGCGCGTCAAAGCTGGGCTGACTGGCCGCCAGACGTTCGGCATAACGCACGAACTCAAAGCCTTCATCCACGCCATCGCGCAGCACATCGGCCAGGTCGTTCAAATACAGCGTGGCCAGATGCCGTGCACGATCTTGTTGGCCGAGGGCACCAAAAGCCCAGCCTAAGGGGTCGCCCGTCCCATCA
>CANBWK010000069.1 GCA_947373105.1 Comamonadaceae bacterium
TTAGGCCAATCTGCTGAAGGGTCTAACTTTTCTCCACCGCCCCAATGGCGAGAGCAATACCAAGGCTCAGAAGCGCAATTCGACCAAATGGACTTGGCCGACTTATTGGCTTCACTTGGACGTCGTTCCGGCAATGCGAACTCAACTGCGCATTCGGTTGCAGGCCGTGACTTTCAAGACACTGTTCAAATCTCATTGAACGAAGCACTTCAAGGTACCAGTCTGCACTTGAAGTTGTTGGACAACGGGCATGAGCGAGAACTTGAAGTTCGCATTCCGGCAGGCGTCAGCCAGGGTAAAAAGATCCGGTTGCGTGGCATGGGAGGTTCAGGGCTTAACGGCGGTCCCAATGGCGATATTTATTTGCATGTTGACCTCAAACCCCATGCTGTGTTCAAACCCGTTGGAAACGATTTGTATTTTGAACTGGCACTGACACCATGGGAGGCCGTACTCGGCTCGGAAATTGAAATCCCAACTCTGGAAGAGCCGCTTTTATTGACTATTCCTTATGGCTCACGGTACGGCCAAAAGCTACGGGTTAAGGGGCAAGGGTTGCCGGCAGGTCAGGGCGCAAGAGGGGATCTATTTGCAGTGATTCACATTGAGACACCTCAAGAAGTTTCAGTTGAAGAACTCAAGCTATTCGAACAATTGGCTGCGAGTTCAAAGTTTTCTCCACGCAAAATAATTTTAAGAGACAAATCATGACACTTCAACTCATTGACGTTCTTGCAATTGAGGCAGTTGAACGGTTCACTTTTTCTGAGGTGGCAAAATTATGTGAGTTGAGTCACGAGGAGATGCAAGAATTGATTGATTACGGCGCAATCAGATCTGATGACTCAGAAGACAGCGAATGCTTGTATTCGGCTCAAAAATTGTCGGTTTTGCAAAGTGCGTGCAAGCAACGCAGAGACTATGACCTAGATCTTTTCTCCGTCGTCATTTGCGTGCAGTATTTGGAACACATCGTTGACTTAAAACGTCAGATTGAATCTTTAGAAGCTTTTAGCCGATCATAAAAAATTAAATGAGAATCTCCAAAAGCACAAAAAATCGCTATGACATTGAAGTTCAACCATTTTTTTCTGATGTTGGCCCTCATCGCATTGCCCTTGCAAGTCAACGCGCAACAGCCAGCCCCTCCCCATCCCAGCAAAGGGCTCATGCCAAACCCTACTCAGGGAAAGCGTTTATTTGAAAAAAATTGTGCGCAATGACATGGAGTTGAAATGAAAGGGTCCGACAAAGGACCGCCTTTCCTGCACCCTGTATACGAACCTGGGCATCATGGCGACGCTTCATTTCAAATGGCTGTGAAGTATGGAAGCAAGGCTCACCACTGGAAGTTTGGTGATATGAGGCCAATAGAAGGCCTCTCACCTGATGACGTCGCACACATCACAGCGTTTGTCAGGCAAGTACAGCGCCAATCAGGTATTCAATAGTACTTAAATAAAACCCAATTTTGCAAGACTGTAAAAACATATGAACATGACCCATTACATGGAGTTGCTCGCAACCAATCAGCCATGGAATCTTTTGATTTTTATGGCCGTCCCGGTCATCCTTGCGGAGACCTTGGCCATTACTGAGTTGCACCTTTTATTCACCCGCAATTTCATCGGTTGGGTACAAACACTGAATCGCTTTGCTGGCATCACCGTCGGAATTTATTTTATTGGCGTCATTGTTTATTTGATCAATTCAGTCGTGCTCCCTATTACCCAGGCGGGAGAATGGCGGAGCATCATTGACGTCATTGCCGTAGGTAGCTACTTGATTGGTGGTTTGCCACTCATCTTCATTGCACTTCAGGAGCTTGGCTTGCTCAATACATCCTCAACTGAAGAAGAGAAGCGAAAGACTCACGCCACATGTGTGGCCTTGTTTTTAGTGTTTGGACATATCGCCATGATTGCAGGCATGCTTGATCCGACACTGTTGGGGACAAATTCTGAGGTATCTAAAGAAATACCGATGCCTCATGGTCATTGAAATTTTAAAATTTTCCAGCCACTGCATTTGCTGAAAATCACAGATTGAAGCTCAAAGCGTCATCGACCGACCATTGAAATAGGTCATGCTGCTGGTCCGTGACAGGGTATGACTGTTATTGAGGAATTTTCAATACTTTCTAGCTGGATCTGAATCGAATGACGGCAAAGGATGCAATGCAGGGTAAGCTCCGTCGCGCAAGAAAAAACGCTGCGACACAGCTTGCGCCACTTGACGGCGGCTGACCTTGCCCTGAGCATTGCGCGGCAAACTAGGCAGTGCAACATACAAACGGGGTTGTTTGTACTTAGACAATCCGGCCACGCGATCGCGTGCCTCCACGTCCCATCCTGCCTGAACATCCTGCGCCACGGTAATGATCACCTCACCCCAGTAATCAGATGGCAATGAAGTGACACAGAGTGCACCATACAAAGCCCCACCAGTTTGCGCCTCCTCGATTTCGTCCGGATTGATCCGGTACCCTCCGGTCTTGATCACATCGGCCACACGGCCAGTCAATACCAAGCGGCCGACTTCGTCAATGAATCCCAAATCACCCGTGGCATGCCATCCTTGCGCATCATGGCCCACAACACCTTCAGGGTAAATCAAACCGGCACATTGCTGCGGCGCGCGTAAATACACCTCGCCATGCGCGTGACCTTCTATGTCTTCTTGTGCTTGCTCTTGCTCCTCTGAAGCGGGCTCAATCCGCAACTCCACACCTGGCACGGGCCAGCCAACGCAGGCGCCCGCAGGTCGGGTTGCTTGGCAAAAATACGCATGTGTTTGCGCAGGCGTCATCACCGTGATGGGGTTGATGCACTCGGACTTGCCATAGGTGATGCGCACCACCGGGCCGAACATCTCGCATGTGGATTTGTACAAGGATGCAGTCATGGCCTGCGTGCCGGTAAAGATACAACGAACGCCCTGAAAACGACGTCCGGTAAATGCATATGTGATTTTCGCCAAGACGGTGGGGGGTGCAAAAATGGCTTGCAATTCACCGCATTCCAGCAAAGATTCGAGTTTCTCGGTGTGGACGCCTTCGTGCAACAGCACATGACCACCTAAGTCACACCACGCAAAAGTCAGCAACGACGCACCATGCACAAAGGGTGTCATCAGCAACAGCTTGTCACCAGACGCAGGTACAAAGGGCATCGCCGCTTTGAGCATTTGCTCTCCGATCCATCGCGCCTCATGGGTGTAGATCACCCCTTTGGGCTTACCGGTGGTGCCTGAGGTGAACAGGATTCGCCCTTTGTCCGAAGCACAAACAGCCGGTAATGCCTCCTGTCGCGCGGCGGCTTCAGTGGACAAGAGGTCGTCCATGAGCAAAGGTTGCAAGCCCCATGCACGCACTTGATCGACGCGTTCGGCGCGAGTGATGACCCACTCGACTTGCGCCAAACCACAGCACCATTGAAACTCTTGCGGGCTCAGTGACCAAGACAAAGGGGTTTCAGCAGCCCCCATCAAACGGATGCCATATGCACATCGAACCGCGTCCAACGAATTGGGCAGCCACACACCCACCGACTGCCCTGTGGATACGCCCTTCTTGACCAGGCTGCGCGCCAATTGGTGGGATTCGAGACACAGTTGACCGTAGCCCAAGGTCTGCCCATCGCCATCGGTCACCGCTACGGCATGACCCATTTTGGCGGCCAAGACCTGCAAGTGATCAGACCAAGCAATTGCCTTCTCGGGCATCAGCACCGGAGTCAACTCGACTTCAATCTACTTTGGCACCCGATGCTTTGACCGCCGCCGCCCAATTGAGCAATTCAAATTTAATGTGCTCAACCGCTTGCTCGGGGGTACCCTCAAAGGTTTCAGCGCCCAAGGTCATCAAGCGCTCTTTGATGGCTGGCTTTTGCAAGGCCGCATTCAACTCCGCATTCATTTTGGTAATGATCGGCTTGGGTGTTTGTATTGGCGCCAACAGGGCCGCCCAAGTTTGCGCGGCAAAGCCCGGCACACCGGCTTCGGCCACAGTCAGGACATCGGGCATGGACACGGAACGTTTTTTACTGCCCACGGCAATGACTTTGAGTTTGCCGCTCTTGATGTGCGGAATGACGGGTGGGCCTGACTCGAACATCATGTTGATTTCACCGCCAATCAAAGCCGTCAAGGCTGCAGCAGCACCTTTATAAGGGACGTGGGTGATTTGCATGCCGGTTTGGCTCTTGAGCATTTCCATGGTCAAGTGGTTGGTCAGGCCGCTGCCACCGGAGCCGTAGTTGGCTTTGCCAGGGTTTTGCTTCACATACGCAATCAACTCCTTGAGGTTGTTGGCCGGAAAGTCTTTGTTGATCACCAAAAACTGCGGCACGATCACGGCCGTGCCAATGGGCTGCAGATCACGCAAGGTGTCGTAAGGCAGTTTGGAGTACAAGGCCGCGTTGATCGTCAATGGGCCACTCGAGGCCATCAAGAGGGTATAGCCATCTGCAGGCGCGACCTTGGCCGCCTCCATGCCGACGATGGCGGCCGCACCGCCCTTGTTGTCCACATAAAAACTCTGCCCCATGGTTTCTGTGAATTCCTGCGACAGCATGCGGGCAATCACATCCGTGGCTTGCCCCACGGGGAAAGGCACGATCACCTTGACGGGTTTGTTCGGGTAAGCCGTTTGGGCTGCCCCAGCCAATGCAGTCAAGCCCAAAATCAAAGCGGCAATGTATTTTTTCATAACTTCTCCATCAGGTGATCTCAAAAAAGGGTTTCATCCAAAACGCACATGCGCTTGCGCCGTCAAGTCTGACAGTTTCGAAAACAAGGCCGGACCGTCAACAGGTGCCGTGTCTGTGCAATCGAGAAACTTGGCCTGCAAATCAGCGTCACGCAGCGGCAACATGGCGTTGCCACGTGCAAAGCGAATGTCGCCTGAGTCCAGCGTGGCGCCATTGTGCAATTGAATCTGCACGCGGTCATGCATTGAAAACACCGGCTCGATCGAGCACTGTGTGTCCACGGTACTGATCTTCACTTTGGACATGGCGTCTTTGACCGCATGCTCCTGCACAAAAACATCGCTCAACTCAGCCAAACCGACTTTGCCACGAACCAAAGACGCGGCCACGGCGAATTCCAAGCTGAACTTGGCTTCCAGTCCCGTTTGCGGTTGGTGGTTACGCAGCATGGAGGCCTGCGCCACACCAATGTGCGTATGCACTTGCGAGACGTCCTGCAAACCAACGCCATGACTGGCGCATAAATCCAATACACCATCAATCACCCTGTGTGTGGCATAGCAGGTGGGGTATTTTTTGATCGACAAGCCCGATTCAAGAATACGAAACCGACTGCCCAAATCGCCCACAGCCGAGGTGCGGTCCACCGCGCCATGGGGCGACAAGGCGGACAAATAACCTGCAGCATGTTCAAGGGCATCGGGCGCGGCAGTCAGTCCTTTTTGTACCCAACGCACGGCTTCGATCGCACACGCCGCCGCACGGCCCGCGTGCAAGGGCTTGGTCATGGTGCCGAAATTGGCCACCAGACCACTGGCCATGCTGGCCGCCAAGGCAATCACATGCTGGCATTGCGCTGCATTCAGTCCATACAGATGCGCCACAGCCGCACTGGCCCCGACAGTCCCCAACACAGCAGTCGGGTGCCAGCCTTTGAGGTGGTAAGCGTCTTTTTCGCGAACAAACAATTCTGCCCACACTTCGTAGCCGATGAGGTAGGCCCTCAAGACCTGATCGCCGGTGGCATTGACATGCTGGCCTGCGGCCAACACCGCGGGGACCAAAACAGTGCTGGGGTGCCCACCCAAAGCCACATCGTCAAAATCCAGCGCATGACCAGCGGTGGCATTGATCAAAGCCGCATCACTGACACTGGCCTTGGCCTGTCCCATCAGCAGATGGGCTTCTTGAACAGTGGATTGCTTATCAGACACAAAAGACTTTGCCATCTGAACCACCGGCTCGTCGCGCCCGGCGAGCATCGTTCCGATGGTGTCAATGAAGCCTGACTGAACGATTTCCACCACCCGGTCAGGCAAGGGGGCAAAGTTCGGCGCACTGGCAAACCGAGCCAAAGAAGCAGTTAAACCTGTCATAGAAAGACCTTTCAAGGTTTAGAAAGAACGGGGCAAACCCAACACATGTTCTGCCACATAAGACAGCACGAGGTTGGTCGAAATGGGTGCAATCTGCATCAAACGGGTTTCACGCCATTTGCGTTCCACATCGTATTCGCGGGCATAGCCAAACCCCCCGTGTGTTTGCAAACAGGCTTCGGCCGCATGCCATGATGCTTCAGAGGCCAGCAGCTTGGCCATGTTGACTTCAGGCGCACAGGCTTGTCCTGCGGCAAACAAAGCACCGGCTTTGCGCAAAAGCAAATCAGCAGCTTCGGTTTCTGCATGGGCGCGTGCAATCGGAAACGCGATGGCCTGGTTCTGTCCAATCGGACGGTCAAACACGACGCGCTCCTTGGCGTAGTTAACGGCTGTTTTGACAAACCAGCGGGCATCGCCAATCGATTCAGACGAGACCAAAATGCGCTCGGCGTTCATGCCGTCCAGGATGTACTTGAAACCTTTGCCTTCTTCGCCAATCAGGTTGTCTGCCGGCACCTTCATACCGTCAAAAAATACTTCTGTCGCATGGTGATTGATCATGGCCTTGATGGGTTTAATCTCCAAGCCGTGGCCCAAGGATTCGCGAATATCCACCAGGAAAACCGACAAGCCTTCGGTTTTTTTGCTCACTTGGTCCAAGGGTGTGGTGCGGGCCAACAACAGCATCAAGTCCGAATGCAATGCCCGAGAGGTCCACACTTTCTGACCATGCACGACATAGTGATCGCCATTCTTGACGGCCCGGGTTTTGAGCTTGGTGGTGTCTGTGCCGGAGGTAGGCTCTGTGACGCCAAAGGCTTGCAAGCGGAGTTCACCGCTCGCAATGCGTGGCAGGTAATGGGCCTTTTGCGCAGGAGAGCCATGTCGCAACAAGGTGCCCATGATGTACATCTGCGCATGGCAAGCGCCGGCATTGCAACCAGAGGCGTGAATTTCTTCCAGAATCACGGACGCTGCCCGCAATGGCAGGCCCGCCCCGCCATATTCCTCAGGTATCAAAGCGGCCAGGTAACCGGCTTCCGTGAGTGTTTGCACAAACTCGGTCGGATAGGCAATGCGCTCTTCGAGATCACGCCAATAAGCGCCGGGGTAGTTTGCACAAATTTTGCGGATACTTTCCCGAATTTCCGGGTAGTCCTGCCCCAAGGCAATATGGACTTCGTCTGCTGGAGCGTGTTCGGACATGAATGATTCCTGTTGATTCGATTACACCAACTCGGATACGAGTTGGCGGCGACCTGGCTTGTCAAAGTGTTTGGGCAAACCAGCGCGGGCTAAGGCGCCATGCATTTCAATATCGGGCAATGAGGCGCGCACCATCTCGCGAATAGCCAGAAGTTGTGCCAGATCAACGCCTGTTTTCAAGCCCATGGATTCGAGCATGAAACACAGATCGTCCATGACGATGTTGCCCGTGGCACCGGGTGCAAAAGGACAGCCGCCCATGCCTCCCAACGAGGCATCAAATCGGCGCACGCCACAATCTAGAGCGGCCGTAACATTGGCCAGGCCAATACCACGTGTGTCGTGAAAATGGGCCGCCACCGGAATGGGGCCCACCGCATCCATGACGGCTTTGAAGACGGTGCGCACTTGTTGCGGATCGGCGTAACCGACGGTGTCAGGCACCACAATTTCTTGCGCCCCAGCTTCTGCAAATGCCACCGCGTACTTGACGACATCGGCAACCGGCACACGCCCCTCATAGGAGCAGCCAAACGAGGTGGCCAATCCGCCCACCAACACGGGACGCGTCTCAGCGGGTTGTGCACGCACCAGTTCAACGATGCGGATGAAATCGGCCAACGACTCTTCGCGCTCGCGGCGCACATTTTTGAGGTTGTGCGTCTTGCTGACTGACATCACAAAATTCAGTTTATGAGCCCCCAGCTCGATGCCTCTTTCGGCGCCGCGGTAATTGGGAATCAAGGCTGACACCGTCAAGCCTTTGATCTTCAAAGCCTCCACGGTCACGGTTTCGGCGTCCACAAATTGCGGCACGACCCGAGCGGGTACATACGAAGTGACTTCGATTTCGGACACCCCTGCAGCAGCTTCTGCACGGATCCAAGCCAACTTGGTCTCGGTTGGCATGAAAACGGGGTGGATTTGAAGGCCGTCGCGCAGCCCTACTTCGCGGACATAAACATCGACTTCTTGCATGGGATACTCCTTATTGAATGAAGCGCACTCAGCGCCCTTTGAACACGGCTTTGCGTTTTTCGTTGAAGGCCAATACACCTTCGTATCGGTCTTCGGTTTCAACCAAATGGTTATAGGCTTCGACCTCAAAACGGAATGCGGTTCGCAACTCCATTTGGTGTCCATAACGCACCGATTTTTTAATTTGCCGCACCGACAAAGGTGCGTTGCCGGCAATGGTTTGTGCTGTCTTGATGGCCATTGGTAAAACTTCTGCAGGCTCGGCGATGGCATTGAAAATGCCCCAGTCCAGCGCCTTTTGGGCATTGATAGGCTGGCCCGTCATCAGCATTTCTTTGGCTTTGCGCTCGCCAATGGCACGCGGCAAATTTTGAGTGCCACCAGCACCCGGCATGATGCCCAGCGTGACCTCGGTCAAAGCAAAGCGTGCCGTGTTAGAGGCATAGGCAAAGTCGCAAGACAACACGGTTTCGAATCCGCCGGCATACGCGTGCCCATTGACCGCAGCAATCACAGGAATCGGCAGGTCTGTGAGTGCCCAATACATGCGCTCAAACAACTGGTGTTGCTTGATCCATTGGGCCTTGGTCATGCCGTTGCGCTCTTTCAAATCGCCACCTGCGCAGAAAATCTTATCGCCTGCCCCTTTCAAAACGATGCAGCGTACCTCTCCTGCATCTTCCGTCAAACGGGTCCATACATCCAAAAAATCGGCCCCCATTTGGGTGTTCAAAGCATTGCCGACTTGGGGACGATTGAGGGTCACCAGCAGCACATGGGCGTCCACCATCTCGGTCAATAAGGTTTCGTACGCAGGCAAGTTCATACCTTGGTTTCTCCAGTTTTAAAAATCATATGCTGGTGCTCGCCCAGCTTGGGGGGCGCACTGCGCGACTGAGGCCTTTGTCCATCCAGTCGCAAAGGCAAGCCAAAAAATCGCATGTCTGTTCCAGGTACATCCTGGATCAGTTTCAAGGCTTGTGTTTGAGGGTGCGCCACCATCTGCCCGATGTTCTGCACCGCCGAACAAGGAATGCCTGCCTCCTCGAAGCAAGTCACCCAAGACTGCGTGTCACGCGTCAACAAGATCTCATCAAGCAAACCGTAAAGGGCCACCTGATGCTGCACGCGGGTCGGGTTGTCCACAAATCGAGGGTCTTCTAGCCACCCGGGATGATTGACCGCATGGGCCAATCGTTTGAACAGGCCATCACTGCCCGCGGCAACGACAATTTCTCCGTCCTGCGTGGCATAGGCCTTGTAAGGCACGATGCCCGAAGCGCCTGAGCCTTGTTTTTGAGCCAATTGCCCGCTGGCCAGATACTGAGACGCTAACAATGACACCCATGAGGTGGCGGTTTCAAACAAGGACACATCCACCACCCGACCGACACCCGTTTTCTGGCGTTCGTACAGCGCCGTCAGAATGCCAATCATGGCCCATAGGCCTGTGCCCATGTCCACTATGGAGGCACCCACCCGTACTGCGGGTCGACCTTCTTCGCCGGTGGTACTCATGATGCCGCCGAAGGCCTGCATCAAGGGGTCATAACCGGGCCGGTCTTTCAGTGGCCCCTCACTGCCAAAAGCACCCAGATTGCAGTAAATCAAACCGGGTTTTGTGGCACACAAAGTAGGGCCATCGATGCCGATTTTTTCGACCTGCCCAGGCCGAAGGTTTTGCAAGACCACATCGGCCTCGGCTTGGATGTAGGATTTGACGGCTTCGACATGTGCGGGGTCATGAAAGTCGCACACCACCGAAGCTTTGTTGCGGTTCAATGCTTGAAACAAAGCAGAGGCGCCTTCCCAAAATGGAGGCCCCCATTTGCGTGCATCGTCACCGTCTTTCTTTTCAATTTTGACGACTTTCGCGCCCAGCTCACTCAAAATATGGGCAGCAAAAGGCGCTGCCACGCTGTGCCCGAGTTCGACCACGACCAGACCTGCGAAGGGTTGAACGGCCGTGACAGGGTTCGGCGGAAGATGGGTGGACATAGCAGGGGAAACTCAATTCAAAACAAATGTACGGACATTATGATCTGAGCTGCGCACAATGTCAACCAAAGCCAGTAAACTGATGACATGCCGAAAATTTCAGAATCTAAACCCCGCTATTTGATTTTGCGCGAGCGCTTGGAAAACGACATTGCCAAAGGGATTTATCCCGTGGGCAGCCTATTTCCCACTGAAGAGCAGCTGGGCATAACGTACCAAGTCAGCCGACATACCGTGCGCGAAGCCACCCGCACCCTGGCCGATCGGGGTTTGATTGCCAAGCAAGCCGGTTTTGGCACCGTGGTCTGCGCCAAGCAAGCGGCTGCGCCGTATGTTGCAGCTTTGGGCACTGTGGAGGAGTTGTTCAAATACACCGAATCCACACGGTTGGAAGTGCTGGAAAAACACAGCGTGACGGCTGACATGGCTTTGGCCCAAACCCTGGACTGTGAACGTGATTCGCAATGGATTGTGCTGAACACGCAACGCCTCACGCTCGACAAGTCCACTGCGATTTCATTCACTCAAATTTACTTGCGACCTCAGTTTGCGTTGATTGCGGATGAGCTGCACGGGCGGCATAAAAGCATTTTCAAAATGCTGGAAGAGGATCACCAGCAACCCATCGGTCAAGTCAAACAGGACATAGAAGCCACGCTGATGCCTTTGAAAGCCGCCAAGCTTTTGGATGTTGCCAAAAACAGCCCTGCCCTGCACATGCGCCGGTCTTATCTGGATGCGAAGGGCCGGCTATTGGCCGTGTCGTCCAACCTGTATGCCGCCAGCCGATTCAGACTCACCACCTCGTGGACCTTGCAACCCACAAGCGGCAGCAAAAAATCAGGCAAGGCTTGATGCTTTGAGCATGTCGCGCTTGCCGACAATATTGACCACGGGTTCGCTGCCAAACTCTGGGTGGTGTAAATAAGCCAGCACCTGACGCGCCGCTTCACTTGGAGACGTGAGCGCACCGGTCGCTTGCAATTGGATATAGCGCTCTCTGTCGGGAAACAGTTCTGCATTGCCATTGCGCAATTCACGTTGCATATCGGTATCGATCACACCCGGCGCCAAGGACACAATGCGTGCGCCTTCTGAGCGCCTTGCCTCGTCCAAGGCCACGCAACGGCTCAAATGATCCATACCTGCTTTGGCCGCACCATACAAAGCCGCACCTGCCATCGCGCGTTGACTCATGCCGGACGAAATATTCAAAACATTGACCCTACCCCGCCACGCGCTGGTCTCCCGCAAAAAAGACGCCATCAATTGCAATGGGGCAATCAGGTCCACCGTAATGGCTTGGGTGATGGTGTCAGACGAAATGGTGGGCAAGGGTGCCATGGCACCCAATGTGCCGGCATTATTGATCAAATTGATTGAAGTCACTTGGGCTGGCTCAATGGCTGCAAGCCAAGCGGCCAAGCTTTGCGCCACAGGCGCGGGATCGGCCAGATTGGCAGACCACTGCTCAAGTGCAAAGCCCGCACGTTCAGCCTCATCGGCCAAGGGCCGCGAAGTTGTTCTGGAGATGCACAGCAAACGGTTCGCAGGCTTCAATAATTGACGGGCCATTTCCAGCCCCATACCTTTGGAAGCCCCTGTGAGGATGTAAATATGTTGAACCATGGCGGGTTTGTCTCCTGGCAATTCAAAACTTGATGCAAGCCCATACGCAAGCCTGTTGCTTGTGATGACTTACCCTGATGTGAGGCAAAGTCGATTGACTTTCAAGCCCATGCCATTATATTGTCCGTACATATTAAGCGCCCATCCGATAGGCATCTTTTCTCAGGACAATGCCCCATGAATCCCAGAAGTTCCGACTCCTCCGCCTTGAAACGCTTCAAAGTATTGGACCTGACCCGTGCCCGATCCGGCCCGACCTGCGTGCGCACTTTGGCCGATTTTGGTGCAGAGGTTATTCGCATTGAATCGCCCGCAGGATTGGACCCCAACGAAGGCGCTATGGGCCATCGAGAAACCTTTGACATGCTGAATTTGCATCGGAATAAACGCGCGATCACCCTGAATCTCAAAGAGCCCGAAGCCCGGGAGATTTTTTACAAACTGGTCGCGCAATCCGATGTGGTGGTCGAGAATTACCGACCGGATGTGAAGTTCCGTTTAGGCATCGACTACGACACCTTGGCGGCCATCAACCCGCGTATCGTATTGGCCAGCATTTCAGGTTTTGGCGAAGACGGGCCCTACCGCAAACGACCCGGATTTGACCAAATCGCTCAAGGCATGGGGGGCATGATGTCGGTCACCGGACTGCCCGGTCAGGGCCCGGTTCGTGCAGGCATTGCGATTTCTGATTCGGGTACTGGCATGTTTGCCGCTACAGGTATTTTGATTGCGCTGCTGGAACGCGAAACATCGGGCCACGGACAATGGGTGCAGGCGAACCTCTTGCAATCCATGATCAGTCTGTGCGACTTTCAAGCGGCCCGGTATTTGATTGATGATGACATTCCTGGGCAAACCGGCAACGACCATCCGTTTGCAACACCCATGGGCACCTTCCAGTCCAGCAATGGCCATTTCAACATTGGCGCATCGGGGACGAACCAATACAGGTCTTTGTGTGAAGTGCTAAACCGACTGGATTTGCGTGACGAACCGCGTTATCAACAAAATCCTGGCCGACTCCAAGACCGTGCATTCTTGAACGCCGAACTGAACAAAGGCTTTGCCAGCAACACCACTGATCACTGGGTGCAGGCTCTGAACGATGCGGGCGTGCCCTGCGGTCCGATCTACAACATGCAACAAGTTTTTGATGACCCGCAGGTGCAGCACCTGCAAGCCGCAGTGGATTTGAAACACCCGCGCCGAGGTGACATCCGCGTGGTGGCACAGCCCTTTAAACTGTCCCGCACGCCAAGTTCTGTCAGTTTTCCACAGCGGGATTTGGGTGAAGACAACGACGATATTCTGGGTGAATTGGGTTACTCCTCTGACACCATTGCGCAATTTAAATTGAAGAAAGTGATCTGACCATGAGCGACGTACTTCAACCCGCAGGCCAACTGGACCACCACGTTCAAGGCCATGTCGGCTATGTGACCTTCAATAACCCTGCCAAATTCAATGCAGTGAACTATGACATGTGGTGTGCACTGCCCATCGCCATGCAGGCCCTGTCGGACAACCCGCAAGTGCGTTTGATTGTTTTGCAAGGTGCCGGCGAAAAGGCCTTTGTATCAGGTGCCGATATTTCGCAATTCAACACGCACCGCAATGGCGATGCCAGCACCCATTACAACGAAGCCACACAAGCAGGCTACGCGGCTGTGCTCGATTGCCCCAAACCCACCTTGGCCAAAATCCGTGGCATTTGCATGGGAGGCGGATTGGGGCTTGCCATCAATTGCGATATGCGCATGGCCTCGGCGGACAGCAAGTTCCGCATGCCAGCAGGTCGGTTGGGCCTGGGCTACGCTTTTGAAGGCATCAAACGCTTCACCGAAGTGGTGGGCACCGCCAACACCGCCGACTTGTTTTTCAGTGCACGCATTTTTGGCGCTGATGAAGCTCTGCGCATCGGTTTGCTCAAACAAATGGCGCCTGTGGATGCATTCGAAGAGGTGGTGAGCGCCTATGTGCAAATGGTCTGCGAAAACGCACCCTTGACCTTGGCTGCGGCCAAACGATCCTTGCTTGAAATTCGCAAGAACCCGCATGAGCGGGATCTGCCGGGCGTTCAAGCCATGGTCGATGCCTGCTTCGCCAGCGAAGATTACAAAGAAGGCCGCAAAGCCTTTGCTGAAAAACGCACCCCTCAATTCCAAGGTAAATAGGAGACACCCAATGAAATCACGTTCATTGTGGTGCTTGGCTGGGGGAATTTTGTCGGTCTGTGCTGCAATGGCGCAGCCTTTTCCGAACAAACCAATCAAGTTTGTGGTCGGTTACCCACCAGGCGGATCGGGCGACTTTGTGACCCGAACTATTGGGGAGGCTATTGCCACAGAACTGGGGCAAACGGCAGTGATCGACAACCGGCCTGGAGCCGCTGGCAACTTGGCCAGCGAAGTGGTCAATAAATCAGCCCCGGACGGTTACACCCTGCTGGTGGGTGGCAACCCGTACATCAACAAAGCACTCTACAAAAAACTGCCTTACGACATCGAGAAGGATTTCCAGCCCATCACCTTGCTTGGTAATGGCCCGATGGTGATTGCTGTCAACAGCAGCCTGCCCGTCAACAGCATCAAAGACTTGATTGCCTATGCCAAAAAGAACCCCGATAAACTGAACTTTGGTTCCAGTGGCAACGGCTCTGCACCTCACTTGGCGGGTATTTTGTTCAACAGTGTGGCGGAGACGGACATGCTGCACATTCCCTTCAAAGGTGGCGCCCCTGCCGTGCAGTCTTTGATTGCCGGAGATACACAGGTGATTTTCGGCACATCACCGGTGGTGCTTCCGCAAGTACGTGGCGGTCGCATTCGGCCCTTGGCCATCACCACACAAGAGCGTTCTGCGGCCATTCCCAACATCATGGGCATGAAAGAAGCCGGCTTGCCCGACTACAACATCAGTTTTTCATTCGGTCTCTATGCCCCCATGAAAACACCCGCTGAGGATGTGAAAAAGATTTTCGATGCGGCCGTGAAAGTACTTAAACGCCAGGACATCCGAGAAAAACTGGCCACGCAAGGCATGGACCCTGCCCCGAACAATTCGCCCAACGAATTTCGACTTCAAAACCAACGCGAAGCGCCCCTGTGGAGCAAGTTGATCGAAGCTTCTGGCGCCAAGGTGGACTGACATGCAAGCCTACACCATCAAAACATTACAAGACCGCGCAGTGGTCGAACTCGTAGATCGCGCAGAGCCTGCACTGGGGCCGACTCAGATGCGCATTCAGATGCACGCGGCCAGTTTGAACCGGGGTGAATTTATTGTCGGACATGGTTTGCACGGCAAATCTGAAGTTCCCCAACCCGTGGGCTTAGAGGGGGCCGGCTTGGTGCTCGAAATCGGCGCCGACGTGAAACACTTTGCAGTGGGTCAGCGCGTCATGGGCCGCTGCCCTGGCGCCTTCGCTGTCCGCACGATCATGGAAGAGCGTGAGGCCATGCCCATTCCTGATACCCTCGATTGGAACGAGGCAGCAGCCGTCCCCCTGACTTACCTCACGGCCTACGATGCCATACACGAGCAAGGTCAATTGAAAAAAGGTGAATGGCTTCTCATCAATGGCGTGACCTCGGGCGTGGGGGTGGCGGCCTTACAAATGGCCAAGGCCATCGGTGCCCATGTGATTGGCACCTCGGGGTCGACCGACAAACTGGCCAAACTCCAAGGCCAAGGCTTAAGCTTGTCACTGCACACGCGACAAGCTGACTTTTACGATGCTGTCATGCAAGCCACGCAAGGCAATGGTGTGGATCTGGTGGTCAATACCGTTGGCGGATCGGTGTTTGCAGAAGATATACGGTGTTTGGGATTTGAAGGTCGACTGGCCATGGTGGGCTATGTGGATGGCTCGCTGACGACCCCCCTCGACTTGCATGCCCTGCATGCCAAACGCTTGTGCTTGTTTGGTGTTTCCAACAAGTTGCGCAGCGCTGCGCAAAAAGCGGCCTCCATTCCAGCCTTCATGAAAGATATCTGGCCCGCGATGAACCGCGGCGAGATCCGACCCTTCATCGATCAAGTCTTCCCTTTTTCACAATTGGCCCAAGCCAAAGACAGCATGCAGGCCAACAACCATGTCGGAAAAGTCGTTTTGTCTATGCCGTGAAAGTGCGCCCCTGATCAGAGTCATGCGCCATGCGCCATGCGCAACCATCGATCTTTTAGTCAGGCAGCAGACAGACTTCTGCGACCAGCAGTTGGTTGTCCTTGGCGAAATTCATCACAAAATCCCAGGCCATGGGCTCGTGATCGCGCAAATCCCGGTTCACCACCACACATTTGGCCCCGCCCATCGTGGTCGGAATGCACCAAGGTGAATAGCTCAAATGGCTTCCCGGTTGCACCCCACCAGGGCGAAAGGGACTCATCACTCCTGCCAATCTTTCAGCCCAGTCACTGGGACGGAAGGTCTTGCCGTCCAGGGTAATGCCCTGAATGAAGACTTCTTTGGAGGAAATGGGAACCATCGGGTAGATGTACTTTCAAAAGAAAATGCAGACCCAGGGATCGCCTGTTGCTGCATTGCACAATAATTGTATCTTATATAAGACTTAAAACCGGCTCGCCAGCCAGAATGAGGCTGTGCCATGTGCAGAAGGCTTGTGTCAAATCAATGTCTGCACTTCGTCCAATTACCTCTAGAATCTCACTTCAGCAGCCCCGTTGGGGCCTATTTTTTTTGAGGAGTCTATTCGCATGTCCGCTTTCATTGAAGCCGCCTCACCGCACACCATGAACACCTACGGGCGTCTGCCCATTGCGTTGAGTCACGGTCAGGGTTGCCGAGTCTGGGACATCAATGGCAAAGAATACCTCGACGCTCTGGCTGGCATTGCAGTCAACACCTTGGGACACAATCACCCCGAATTTGCCCCTGCGCTGCAAGACCAGATTGGCAAAATGATCCACAGTTGCAATTACTTCCATGTGCCCAACCAGGAACTACTGGCCGCCAAGCTGGTCGAGTTGTCGGGTATGACGAATGTGTTTTTTTGCAACTCGGGTCTGGAGGCCAATGAAGCCGCCATCAAGCTGGCCCGCAAATTCGGCCATGACAAGGGCATTACCCACCCCAAGATCGTCGTCTACGAAAAAGCCTTTCATGGCCGCAGCATCGCAACGCTCAGCGCCACGGCCAACGAAAAGCTGCAGCAGGGCTTTGGCCCCATGCTCGAAGGCTTTGTGCGCGTGCCCCTCAACGACATCGAAGCCTTGAAAAATGCCACTGCCAACGACCCCGATGTGGTGGCGGTGTTCTTTGAGACCATCCAAGGCGAAGGCGGCATCAACCCCACACGCGCCGACTATTTGCGCGACGTGCGTGCGCTGTGCGACCAGAAAGACTGGCTCCTGATGATTGACGAGGTGCAGTGCGGCATTGGTCGTACCGGCAAATGGTTTGCCCATCAGTGGGCGGGCATCGTGCCCGACGTCATGCCGCTGGCCAAAGGCCTCGGTTCTGGCGTGCCCATTGGCGCGGTGGTGGCAGGCCCCAAAGCCGCCCACATCTTTCAGCCCGGCAACCACGGCACCACCTTTGGTGGCAACCCCTTGGCCATGCGGGCGGGCGTGGAAACCATCCGCATTATGGAAAAAGATGGCCTGCTCGATAACGCTGCCCGGCTGGGTGCGCATTTTCATCTGAAACTGACTGAAGCTTTGAGCGGCCTCAAAGGCATCAAGGAAATCCGTGGCCAAGGCCTGATGATCGGCATTGAATTCGACCGTCCCTGTGGCGTCTTGCTCAAGCAGGCCGCCGAGGCTGGCCTCATCATCAATGTGACCGCTGACACCGTGGTCCGCCTCTTGCCCCCACTGATCATGACCACAGCCGAGGCGGACGAGGTTCTGGGAATCCTGTTGCCACTGATCAAGACTTTTTTAACAGCGTAATCATGAGTTCCTTCGCCCCCGCGCCAGTGCGGCATTACCTGCAATTTTCTGACCTCAGTGCCGATGAATACGTTCATCTGTTTGCGCGTGCGGCCGAGATCAAACGCAAATTCAAGGCCTACGAAAAATACCACCCGCTGGCCGATCGCACCTTGGCCATGATTTTCGAAAAGGCCAGCACACGCACCCGTGTCAGCTTTGAGGCGGGCATGTACCAGCTCGGCGGCTCCGTGGTGCACCTGACGACGGGTGACAGCCAGTTGGGCCGCGCCGAACCCATTGAAGACAGCGCCCGCGTGATCAGTCGCATGACCGACTTGGTGATGATCCGCACGTATGGTCAAGACAAAATCGAAAGCTTCGCCTCGCACTCACGAGTGCCTGTGATCAATGGCTTGACCAACGAGTTTCATCCCTGCCAAATTTTGGCCGACATCTTCACCTACATCGAGCACCGGGGTTCGCGAGGCGCCGAAGGCAACGCCTTGGACTGCCTCAAGGGCAAAGTGGTTGCATGGGTGGGCGATGGCAACAACATGGCCAATACTTGGTTGCAAGCAGCCGATTTACTTGGCTTCACTTTGCATCTCAGCACACCCAGCGGCTACGAAGTGGACCAAGCCGTGGCCGGACTTCGCAGCAGTGCAAGCTACAAAATTTTCAAAGATCCCCACGAGGCTTGCCGTGGCGCGAACCTGGTCACGACCGATGTGTGGACCAGCATGGGCTTTGAGGCCGAAAACGAAGCCCGCATGAAAGCCTTTGCCGACTGGTGTGTGGATGAAGACATGATGAAAGTGGCTCAGCCTGATGCCTTGTTCATGCACTGCCTGCCCGCCCACCGAGGCGAAGAAGTCAGCGCAGAAGTCATTGACGGCCCCCAATCGGTTGTGTGGGACGAAGCGGAAAACCGCCTTCATGTGCAAAAAGCATTGATGGAGTTCTTGCTGCTGGGCCGTGTGAACACGTGAACCTTCAGCCTTGACATACAAGCCTGAGCGCCAAGCCAAAAACCCTCTCACCCCGGACTTGATCCGGGGTCCACCTCTCACCATCACACCATGTCCTCTTGTACCTCCTGCGGCGCTTGCTGCGCGAGCTTTCGGGTGGACTTCTCCGTCTTTGAATACGAAGAAGGTGGCGGAGCCGTCCCTTCGGGCTTGGCCTCG
>CANBWK010000070.1 GCA_947373105.1 Comamonadaceae bacterium
CAGCTTGAAGCCCGCGTTGCGTACATCGACCGAGCTGTAAAAGGGCGGCGTGTGCTCCATCCACTCCAGGCGAAACCAGCGCTCAATCGCGGGCATGGAGTCCAGAATGCGCTGCTCCAACTCGTTGATAGGGCCAGTCAGGGCGGTTACCAGATGCGGGACCATGTGTGCTTTCGAAAATTATCCAACTCAGATGGTGCGCGCAGCGCGCAAATCAAGCCCTAGCTGCGTACTTCGCCTTCGCCCAGCACCACATACTTCAGGGACGTCAGGCCTTCAATGCCAACCGGGCCACGCGCGTGGAATTTGTCGGTGCTGATGCCAATTTCGGCCCCCAGCCCATACTCAAAACCATCGGCAAAGCGGGTGCTGGTGTTGACCATGACGCTGGCCGAGTCCACCTCGCGCAAAAAGCGCTGCGCGTGCATGTGGTCTCGGGTCAGAATGGCATCGGTGTGGTGACTGGAGTAATGGTTGATATGGGCAATGGCCGCATCCACCCCGTCCACCACCTTGATGCTGATGATCGGGGCCAGGTATTCTTCAAACCAGTCCTGCTCGGTGGCGTCTACCACCTTGGCACCGGGCACTTTGGCCAAAATAGCTTTGGATTCCGGACAACAACGCATCTCGACGCCTTTGGCGGCATAAACCTCGCCAATGGCCGGTAAAAACGCGGCGGCTGAAGCCCTTGCCACCAGCAAGCCTTCACTGGCATTGCACGGGCTGTATTTTTGGGTCTTGGCGTTGTCGGCCACCTTGACGGCCATGGCCAGGTCAAAAGGATCATCGATGTAGGTGTGGCAATTGCCATCGAGGTGCTTGATCACCGGAACTTTGGCGTCGCGGCTGATGCGCTCAATCAAGCCCTTGCCGCCGCGCGGAATGATCACGTCCACATACGCGGGCATGGCAATCAAATGGCCCACGGCTTCGCGGTCGGTGGTCTGAACCAATTGCACCGCATCGGCAGGCAGACCGCTTTCGGTCAAGGCTTGTTGGACCAACAAGGCCAGTGCTTTGTTGGACTCAATGGCTTCCGAGCCACCGCGCAAAATACAAGCGTTACCGCTCTTGATGGACAGACTGGCCGCCTCGATGGTCACGTTGGGGCGACTCTCGAAAATCATGCCAAATACACCAATAGGCACACGCATCTGGCCCACGCGAATGCCACTGGGCATTTGCTTCATGCCAATAATCTCGCCAATCACATCGGGCATGGCGGCCAGTTGCTCACAGCCTTGCGCACAGGTTTCGAGCACTTGCGGGCTGAGCTTGAGGCGGTCCACCATGGGGCCGGACAAGCCAGCCGCCTTGGCGCGGTCTAGGTCTTTGGCATTGTCGATTTGCAAACGATCGGTGTTGTCGCGCAGCAAACCCGCCAGGCGTTTGAGTGCGGATTTTTTGACCGCCACTGACGCCTTGGCCATCAAGGCGGAAGCGGCCTTGGCTTGCTGGCCAAGGGTGTGCATCTGTGCAGCGACGCTTTCTGCTGCTGCAGGGCTGGGGGTGAGGGCAGTCAAAGGGACGTTCATAAGCGGTATTTTCGCATTGTCTCGCCCTCAGGGGTCATCGCACAAGACGCCTGCCTGCTTTGCGCTTGGACGTTCAGTCCAAAAACCGCGTTTCCCAGGCCTCGACTTCCGGCAGTCCGAGACAGTCGTTGTACTCCTGGCTGGTGAGCATGCGCGGACGCATGGCTTGGGTGTTGCCATCGGCTTGGAGGTGTTGCAAGGCATCGCGCATGGCAAAGCCCAAGGCGTTGCGCAGCAAGGCGGGGTAAATCGCCAAGCCAATGCCGTGGGTGTGCAGCGCACTGCTGTGCAGCGTGGCCAAGGGGCCGCCCGCGTCCATGTTCACCGTGCAGGGCACCGTGATCGCATCGGCGATCTGGCGCAGGTCGGCCAAGATGCCGTCATGCGCTTTGAGCTCCACAAATACCGCATCCGCACCCGCTTGTTCAAAGGCTTGGGCACGGCGAATGCCTTCGGCCAAGCCACCAGATCCAACGCTGTCGGTGCGGGCAATGACCATAAAAGCGGGGTCATTGCGGGCCGCGACGGCGGCTTCGATTTTGGCCACCGCTTCGCCGAACGGCAGCACCGTGCGGGCGCCAGGCAATTGGGCGCAGCGTTTGGGTGATATTTGGTCTTCGATGTGAATGGCGGCCACGCCTGCGGCTTCAAATTCTTCAACCGTGCGGCGCACGGCCACCACGCCGCCGTAACCGGTGTCGGCATCACAAATCACCGGCAAGTCCATGCAGGCCGCCACACGGCGCGCATGCGCGGTGATCAGTGACAAGTCCACCAAGCCCACATCAGGGCGGCCCAGCAAGCTGGCCGATACGCCATTGCCCGTCATGTACACCGCCTCGAACCCGAGCTGCGCGACCATGCGGGCGCCATACCCGTCGTACACACCCGGGGCGACCAAGGCGGGGCCCGTGCGGGCTGCGGCCAGGCGAGCGCGCAAAACTTGACGCAGTTGGGTGGCACGGCCTAAGGGGTTCAGAGCGCTCATGCTGGGACTTCCCAATCAGGGTATTTTTTCAAAAACGGAATCAAACCACCTTCTTGCAGAATGGCCCGAATAGCTTGGGGCACCGCCGCCAAGGGGCGGCTGATCTGTTTAGCCTGCACTTGCAAAACAGGGGTCGCCAAGTCAATGGCGATTTCATCGCCATCGGCCAAGTCTGCAATATCGCATTCCAACACCGGCAAACCGTTGTTGATGGCATTGCGAAAAAACTGCCGGCCAAACGAAGGGGCGACAATGGCGCTCACGCCCATACGCCGCAAAATGTGCACCGCCTGCTCACGCGAAGAGTTGATGCCAAAGTGCGTGCCCGCCACGATCACGCCCCCCGCCACAAAGCGGGCGGCAAAACCGGGCGACACCGCCTCAAACGCTTGCGCCGCAATAAATGCTTCGTCTTTGCCGGGCAGGTATTTGCCAGAGCAATTCAGGTCAGTGTTCACGTCGTTACCCAGGAGGTACACTCGGCCCCGAATCCTATCTTTAGACATCAGATCTTTAGACATGCGAAGCCTCCCATTGGCCACCCGGCACTGTGCGCGGATCGGTGATGCGCCCGGTCAAGGCGGATGCGGCCACGGTGGCTGCAGAGCCCAACCAGATGTCGGCGTCGTGGTTGCCCAAGCGCCCCTGGAAGTTGCGGTTGGCACTCGATATCACCACCTCGCGGTCACCCGGAATCAAATGGTTGGTGATGCCTACGCAAGTGCCGCAGCCTGCAGCCTCCACAGAGGCGCCGGCTTCGGTCAAAGCTTCGATCAAGCCTTCGCGGGCGGCGGCCAGGTAAATTTGCCGTGAAGCAGGGGTGATGATCATGCGCACGCCTTTGGCGACATGGCGCCCCTTCAAAATTGCAGCAGCCTGCCGAATGTCGTCTAAGCGGCCATTGGTACACGTGCCAATGAGTGCAAAGTTGATCTTCTGCCCCACCACCTCAGAGGCGGCCACAATGTCGTCCACCGCATGTTTACGGGCGACTTGCGGGGCGAGTTGAGAGGCATCGATTTCAAACCGGTCGGCATACGTTGCGCCTTCGTCGGCCGTCACCGCCTGCGGGGGCTTGGCGCCATGACGGGCGAGCCACTCGAAGGTCTTGTGATCGGCCTCCAGAAGAGCCGCTTTGGCGCCCAATTCGGCGGCGTGGTTGGCCAAAGTCATGCGGTCGTCGATCTCCATTGCACTGACCGCTGAGCCCACGTATTCAATGGCGCGGTAGTTCAAACCCTCCGCACCGAAACGACCGAGCATGTACAGGGTGATGTCTTTGGCCCAGACGCCAGGCTGCAATCTGCCGTGAATATTCACCCGCACCGACTCCGGCACGCGAAGCCAGACCTTGCCCGTGGACATGACAGCGGTCACATCGGTGCCCTCGATGCCGGTGCCGAATGCATTGAATGCACCATAGGTCACCGAATGGGTGTCGGTGCCGACGATCAAATCGCCACAAGTCAGGTGCCCACCTTCGGGCATGACCTGGTGGCAAATGCCGTCGCCAATGTCGTACAAGACACTGCCATGCTCTTCGGCAAATCGGCGCATCGCTGTGTGGCCTTGCGCGGCCTCTAAGGTGGGCGGTGGCGAGAAATGGTCCAAGACCCAAGCAGTCTTGTTCGCAAACGGCAAACGGTTTGCCCCCATTTTGTCGACCATGCGGATGGTGTTGGGCGCGCGGGCGTCATGCACCATGGCAAAGTCTACCTTGGCCACAACGATGTCACCCACGCGAACATGGTCCAGTCCCGCATGACGGGCCAGAATTTTTTCAGCCATGGTGGCTGCTAGTGCGTTGCTCATCAGTCTGCTTTGATTTTGGCTTTACGAATCAGTGCGCCCCACTTGTCGCTTTCAGCGCGAAAGTACTTGGCCGCATCGTCGGGGGTTGAGGGTGAGGGCTCCAGTCCCAGTTTACGCAATTGCGCCACGACACCAGGGTCTTTCAAAGTCGTGACCAAGGCTGCATTCAATTTTTTGACCACTTCGGGCGGAGTCCGCAAAGGGGCTGCAAAACCATACCAGTTCACCGCTTCAAAACCAGGATAACCCGACTCGGCGATGGTCGGCACATTGGGCAATGCGTCCATGCGTTTGCTGCCTGTAGAAGCAAGCGGGCGCAACTTGCCCGTTTGAATGTGTTGCACCGCATCGCCCGGACTCGAAAAGATGGACGGCAAGACGCCACCCAGCAAATCGTTCATGGCAGGCGCACCGCCACGGTAGGCCACGTGCTGGTTGTTCAGTCCTGCGGCCACCTTGAGCAGTTCACCCGCCAAATGGCCGCCGCTCCCGATACCCGACGAACCGAAAGACAAACGCGAACTCTCTGCTCGGCCCTGTTTGATGTAGTCGTCAAACGTGCGCACATCGCTCGCAGCATTGACCACCAGCACGTTGGAAAAAATAACCGCCATGGACAAGGGGGCCATGTCGGTGATCGGGTTGTAACTCAGCTTGTTCAAATGCTGGTTGACCGAAATCGAGCCCACCGTGCCCAGCATGATGGTGTGGCCATCGGCAGGCGCTTTGATCAGCAAGTCGGTCGCAATATTGCCGCCTGCACCAGGCTTGTTGTCGATGACGATGCTTTGCTTGAGCAACTCGGTCAGCTTGGGGATCATGATACGGGCAACCGAATCAGAACTGCCGCCAGGCGCAAAGCCAATCAATAACTTGATGGGCTGATTGGGGAAACTGTCAGACTGCGCCCAGGCCGAGGGGGCAGCAATGATCCCCAGTGCTGCGCACAAAGAAACAACAACGCGACGGCGAAGGGCCATGGAGCAACCTTTGGTCATGAACAAATACGCAGTTTAGGCCAATGCGTGTGAGCAGGTCTCACATCGCTGGCAAGGCGCCCCGCTAACGGGCTGCGCAGGCCCGGCTCATGCGCATGGCCAAGCGCTGCAATGCCTGCCATCCATCGGTGGGCCACTCGGGCACTTTCAGACCTTTGACGATGCCATCCACTTGGTGTGCGGCAAGCAGCATGCGGGCCAGATTGGCCTGCGATAAGCGGGGCAATATGCGCTCGTACAACTTTTCTTTCGCCCCCCAGATCCGGTTTTCTCGCAAGGCCATGGGCATGGGTCGGCCTTGTGCAATCGCGTCTTTGACGCGTTTGAGCGCTCGGATGTCTTCGGCCAAGGTGTAGTGAACCAAAACTGCCGCCTCGCCTTCGGCCTGCAAGCCTTCGAGCATGCGCTGCACACGGGCCACTTGACCCGACAACACCGCTTCAGAGAGCTTGAAAACGTCATAGCGAGCCACATTGAGCACGGCCCCCTCCACCTGCGCCTGACTCAACTCGCCTTGGGGGTAGAGCAAACCCAATTTTTGAATTTCTTGATGCGCTGCCAGCAAATTGCCTTCCACCCGATCGGCAAAAAATTGCAAGCTGCGCTGACCTTCTTCGCCCCCCGCCACACGCTGACCCTGCAGTTGCAAGCGCTGTGCAATCCACATCGGTAAAGCTTGCCGCTCTACAGGTTCAACTTGAAGCATCACACCAAAGTTGTCGAGCGCACCGAACCACGCGCCTTTTTTGGTCGCGGCATCCAGTCGCGGCAAGACCACCAAAGTCAAGGTATCTTGGTTGTTCTGCGCCGCTTCGGCCAATTGCTGAATGGCGGTGCTGCCCTCTTTGCCGGGTTTGCCTGAGGGGATGCGGATCTCCAGAATCTGGCGGTCAGCAAACAAACTGAGCGAACTGCCACTGGCCAGCACTTCGCTCCAGTCAAAATGTGCGCCTGACACCGTGTGCACGGAGCGTTCGGTATAGCCCTGCGCGCGGGCTGTGGCGCGGATCGCGTCTGCCGCTTCTTGCGCCAACAAAGGCTCATCGCCATGCAAGGTGTACAGGCTGCGCAAGCCTTTTTGCAAATGCGCATTCAACTGCGGCAGGCCCAGTTGCATGGTTTACAGCTCGCGCACCGCGCCTAAGCGACGCATGATTTGCTGAACGATGTCGGTTTGCATTTCTCGGTAAAGCGACGCTTCTTCGATTTCTTTAGACAGGGCAGCGGTCTCCGTGAAGCTCAAATCGCGCTGCTGAAAAAGTTCCACATCTGGAATCAAGTTTTTTCCGGCAGGGGTCCGCAATCTGAATTTGATGCGCAGGCGCAGTTGTTGGTCACGAACCTGCCCCGACGCGTTCATGCCCACCACGACGCGTTCACGCAGTTCAGAAAAGACCTCCAGCACCACATCGGCCTTGAGCAGATCGGTTGCGTCCTTCAGAACCACCAACTGTCCACTGCCCAACAGGTTACGGCGCATCTCCACGCCCAATGCTGAATTGGACGGCAAGGTCAGGTAAACCGTTTTGAATGCAAAGCGCATGGGTTGGCGCAGTTCAAAACCGCAGCCGCTCAGCGCCACGACACCGCCGCCCCAAAGCGCGAGGGAAAAGTGACGCACAAGGCTGCGGCGGTTCATCTTCAGATCACCAGGTTGACCAAGCGGCCCGGCACCACAATCACTTTTTTGGGTGCAGCGCCAGCCGCTTGTTTTTGAAACTCTTCGCTGGCAATGGCGGCCTGTTCAATGAAGGCTTTGTCGGCCGTGGCGGGCACCACAATCGCGCCACGCAATTTGCCATTGATCTGCAACATGAGCTCGATTTCGTCGCGCACCAAAGCGGTCTCGTCCACATCCGCCCAAGCCGCGTCGATCACGTCTCCGCTGCAAGCGGCATAACCCAAGTCCGTCCACAATGTGAACGCGATGTGCGGGCACACGGGGTAGAGCACCCGGATCAGGATCGAGAAGCATTCAGCCAAGGCGGCCGAGTCTTCGGGGCTGTCCGTCAACACCACGTCTTCTAAGGTGTTGAGCATCTTCATCAACGCCGAGACGACGGTGTTGTATTGCATCCGCTCGTAATCGTAATTGGCTTGTTTAAGCACCGTATAAATGTCTCTGCGCACGTCTTTGGCGGCCTTGCCAAACGCTAGCGCTTGGCTGCGGTCCACTGCAATACCCGCCTGGACAGCGGCTTCGTGCTTGACAGCGAAGTTCCACACCCGGCGCAAGAAGCGGTAACTGCCTTCTACGCCTGCGTCATTCCACTCCAGCGTTGCCTCAGGTGGGGCGGTGAACATGGTGTACAAGCGAGCTGTGTCGGCGCCGTATTTTTCAATCAGGTCTTGCGGATCCACGCCGTTGCTTTTCGACTTGGACATGGTTCCCACGCCTTCGTAGTCGATGGCCGTGCCCACAGGCAGCTCGCCATCCCCACTGCCCGCAGCGTTGATCAGCTTGGCGCCCACAATCTTGCCGGTGTCGTCAAACACATGCTCGACGTCGTGCGGCCAGAAATAGTCCTTGCCGCCTTTAGCGGTGCGGCGGGAATAGATGTGGTTGAGCACCATGCCTTGCGTGAGCAATTTGGTGAAGGGTTCATCGACCTTGACCAAGCCCATGTCGCGCATGACCTTGGTCCAAAAACGGGCGTACAGCAAATGCAAAATCGCATGCTCAATGCCGCCGATGTACTGGTCCATCGGCGCCCAGTACTGCGCACCATCTGCCACCATCGCGTCCGTATTCGTCGGGTCGCAGTAGCGCATGAAATACCACGACGAATCCACGAAGGTGTCCATCGTGTCGGTCTCGCGGCGTGCAGGTTTGCCACACACGGGGCAGGTCACACCGGCATGAAAGCCTTCGTGCTTGAGCAACGGGTTGCCCGAGCCGTCAGGAATGCAGTCTTGCGGTAGCACCACGGGCAGGTCTTTTTCGGGCACCGGCACCGCGCCATGTTCATCGCAATGGATGATCGGGATGGGTGTACCCCAGTAGCGCTGGCGGCTCACGCCCCAGTCGCGCAAGCGCCAAGTTGTCTTTTTCTCGCCCAAGCCTTTGGCCGCGAGCAGCTCCGCCACTTTGCTGGCAGCCGCTTTGAAGGGCAAGCCGTCGAGTTCACCCGAGTTGACGCACACACCGTCCTTGGTGGCATACCAGTCTGCCCATAGTGTGGCGTCAAACGAGGCCTTGGTATTGCCTGCACCGCGCAATGCAACCACTTGCTTGATCGGCAAAGCGTATTTCAGGGCAAATTCAAAATCACGCTCATCGTGCGCAGGCACGCCCATGACCGCGCCATCCCCATAGGACATCAACACGTAGTTACCGACCCACACTTCAACCTTTGCGCCAGTCAAGGGGTGCGCCACAGACAAGCCCGTGGCCATGCCCTTTTTCTCTTGCGTGGCCATCTCGGCTTCGGTGGTGCCACCGGTTTGACATTCTTCGATGAATGCAGCCAAGGCCGCGTTGGTCTGGGCGGCGTGTGCAGCCAAGGGGTGCTCAGCCGCAACAGCGCAAAACGTCACGCCCATGATGGTGTCGGCACGCGTGGTGAAAACGTACATCTTGCCGTCACCGATCAAAGCACCGTCAACGCCGGTGATAGTGTGCGGAAACGCGAAGCGCACGCCTTCGGACTTGCCAATCCAGTTCTCTTGCATCAAGCGCACTTTGTCAGGCCAACCGTTCAAAGTGGCTTTGTCATTGCCAATTTGCACATGGTCCAAAAGTTCTTGCGCGTAGTGGGTAATGTTCAGGTAGTAGCCAGGGATTTCGCGCTTTTCAACCGGTGCACCTGTGCGCCAGCCTTTGCCATCAATCACCTGCTCATTGGCCAGCACGGTCTGGTCCACCGGGTCCCAGTTCACCACCTGGGTCTTGCGGTAGGCAATTCCTTTTTCGAGCATCTTCAAGAACAGCCACTGGTTCCATTTGTAATACGTCGGATCGCAGGTGGCCACTTCCCGTGACCAGTCGATGGCCAAGCCCATCGCCTGCATTTGCAGTTTCATGTAAGCGATGTTTTCATAGGTCCACTTGGCCGGAGGCACACCATTTTTTAAGGCGGCGTTTTCGGCTGGCAAGCCAAAAGCGTCCCAGCCCATGGGCATCAAAACGTTGTAGCCCTTCATGCGCAAATGGCGCGTGAGCATGTCGTTGATGGTGTAGTTGCGCACATGGCCCATGTGCAGCTTGCCACTGGGGTAAGGCAGCATGGAGCAGGCGTAATACTTCTTTTTGGAAGCGTCTTCGGTCACGCGGTAAACGTCACGGGCCGTCCATTGGCTTTGCGCCAACTGTTCAATTTCAATGTGGTTGTACTTGTCTTGCATGGGGCAAATTGTAGAGGCTAGCCTGCGCCTGCTTGGCGGGGACTGCGGTTTTCAAGGGGTTTCAGCGTGCGGGAGTCGGCACGGGGGCATCCGCGACAAAGCCAATGCGGGACAAACCAGCTTTTTGGGCAACGCCCATGACCTCGACCACACGGCCATACGGAACAGACTGATCGGCACGCAACTGCACTTCGGTGTCCGGTCTTTGCGAGGCAACGGCTTTCAATTGGCTGGCCAAATCGGGTAAGAGGATCGACTTGTCATTTAAGTAAACTTGTCCTTGATTGTTCACAACCAAGGTGACCGCCAAAGGCGCTTCACCGGCTTGCGCCCCATCCGCCCTGGGCAGCTCCAGCCTTATCGCGCTGGTCAATAAAGGGGCGGTCAAAATAAAAATCACCAACAAGACCAGCATCACGTCCACCAAAGGCGTCACATTGATGTCGCTCATGGGCGCATCGGTCTGCGTGCGTTCAAGTCGGCCAAAGGCCATGGTCAGTCCTGACCCGTCAGCAAGGCACGCAGGTCATGGGCAAAACCTTCGAGTTGAACCTCGATGCGACCCACATGCCGCCCCATCACGTTGTAGGCCAGTACGGCCGGAATGGCCACAGCCAAACCCGCAGCCGTCATGACCAAGGCTTCGCCGACCGGTCCCGCCACTTTATCGATGGTGATTTGTCCGGCTTCGGCCATGCCGGTGAGGGCATTGAAAATGCCCCAAACCGTGCCCAGCAAACCGATAAAAGGCGAAACCGATCCGGCCGTGGCCAGCAGCAATTGCCCCCATTGCAAACGCAACACCACACCATTGAGTGCATCGCGCAACACACGGGTCAATTGCGATGTGCGATCACCGGCGGCCCCCAACGTACCCCCCAAGGGCAACAAGGTGGCAGCCAACAAGGGGCTCACGCAGCCATCTCGGTCAAAATGCGCAACCTGTTGCGTCGCCTGCTCAAAATCAGGGGCTTGCCAAAAAGCAGCAATGCTGCGGTTCACATCGGTTTTGACACGGCGCAACAAGCGCCATTTCCAGACAATGACCACCCAGCAACTCACAGAAAGCGCCAGCAACAGACAGGCCAAAGTTTGGGTTAACGCATCCCCATGGGCCACAGATTCAAGCCAGATCACAGTGTGTCGCCCTCTGAATACTCAGCGCAAACCGAGCACGTCGAACATGTCGAACAGCCCGCGCTCTTGGGTGGCCAAAAAGCGCGTCGCGCGCAGACTGCCTTGGACGTAAGTAGCGCGGCTCGACGACTTGTGCGTCAGCTCGATGCGCTCGCCCGTCCCCGCAAACAACACCGTGTGGTCACCCACAATGTCGCCACCGCGGATGGTGGCAAAGCCAATACTGGAGGGGTCACGCTCGCCGGTCACGCCCTCACGGGCATACACGGCGCAGTCTTTCAGATCACGCCCGAGCGCATTGGCAATCACTTCACCCATTTTGAGGGCGGTGCCCGAAGGCGCATCCACCTTGTGGCGATGGTGCGCCTCAATGATTTCGATGTCGTAGCCAGTCGACATGGCTTTGGCTGCCATTTCAAGCAGCTTGAGGGTCACGTTGACACCCACACTCATATTGGGCGCCATCACGATGGCAATGTCTTTGGCAATCTCTGCAATCTCTGCTTTTTGCGCATCGCTGAAACCGGTGGTGCCAATGATCGCCTTCACCCCTAAAGCGCGGCATACCTGCAAATGAGCCATCGTGCCTTCGGGGCGGGTGAAATCAATCAGGAAGTGAGAGTTCTGGAGGCCTTGCTGGAGATCAGCCGTCACGTTCACACCACTGGTTTTGCCCAGCCAGGCACTGGCGTCGTGGCCCTGCGCGGGGCTTGTGGCAATGTCCAGGGCACCGGTTAAGCGGCAATCGTCAGATTGAGTGATAGCCTCAATCAGCATATGGCCCATGCGACCAGTGGCACCCGCCACTGCAATGGCCAAGGGGGGAAATGAATGGGCTGCGTTCATGATGTCAAAAAAAGAAAAACCAGAAGTCCACAGACAAAAGCATCAGGCGCGAGCCCTGAACCTATCGGCCGGCGGGCTCCAAAGGAGGGTAACTGGTGGGCAGTGGCGCTTTGGGGGCGGCCGAAGGCGCATTGGCCGGATTGCTTGCGGGGTATTTGCGCAGATCTTCTTCACTGGCTTGCAACAAGGGCAGTTGGAAAGTTTTCTTTTCGCCTACCAATCGTTTAACGAATTCGTTTTCGCTTGGCAAATCATCGCTGTCAATTTCCGCCAAGACATCGGCCTTGAACTGAAGGCTCAATTTAAAGCTTTGGGGGGCCACACCTTGACGCCGAATGGAAAAAACATAATCCCATCGGTCCGCATGGAAGACGCTGGCCATCAAAGGCGTCCCCAAAATGTCTTTGACTTGGGCTCGGGGCATTCCCAGTTTCAAGGCCTTGCGCTGCTCACTGGAAACAAAGTTGCCCTGGACAATTTCAGGCTTGTACAGCACACCGCTGGTTAGATCCAAAGTAGCAAAAGGATTTGCACAGCCCGTCAGGCTGATGGACGCGCCAACAACCAGCGCCAAGCCGAGAGCGGAGGAAATGCGAAAAGACTGATAATCTGTCATGAATGGGTGCAGGCCAAATGATCAGGTCATTGTAGCGGCACACATGGCCTTGCACTCTTGCCTCAACAATTGCCTTTTTCTCTATGGACCATTCAGACGAACTCAAAAGCACCGGCTTGAAGGTCACTTTGCCACGGCTGAAAATCCTGGAGATTTTTCAAAAGGGCGTTCAGCGCCATATGACCGCGGAAGATGTTTTTCGCCATTTGCTGGCCGAAAACGCCGATATTGGCCTGGCCACTGTTTACCGGGTACTGACCCAGTTCGAGCAAGCGGGCATTTTGAACCGCAACCATTTTGAAAGCGGCAAAGCTGTCTACGAACTCAATGAGGGGCAGCACCACGACCACATGGTGTGTCTTGATTGCGGCAAAGTTGAAGAGTTCTACGATGCCGAGATTGAACAGCGCCAACAAGCTGTCGCGCTCGCCAAAGGCTTTGTCATCGCCGACCATGCGCTGAGTTTGTACGCCCACTGCACACGCAACCCCTGCCCTCACCGCCTACTTGCCGCTTAGGGCGCTCACGAGGCAGGCTTATTCCATGGCGCGGCGCTGCCGCTCAATGAAGTCCTGGTAGGTGTCGATGCCGCGCATTTGCAAAATGGTGTTGCGCACCGCGGCTTCAACCAACACCGCAATGTTGCGGCCCGCCACCACCTGAATCACCACCTTGCGCACCGGAATGTCCAACACATCCTGCGTCAAAGGGTCTGCGGGCAATCGCTCGTAATCCCGTTCAAAGTTTTCTTTGCGCACCAAATGCACGATTAACTTCAAGCGCATTTTTCGGCGCACAGCAGTTTCACCAAAAATGGCGCGAATGTCGAGCAAACCAATGCCCCGCACTTCCAACAGGTTTTGCAACAAATCGGGGCAGCGGCCTTCAATGGTGGTTTGGTTGATGCGGAACAAGTCGACGGCATCATCAGCCACTAATCCGTTGCCACGCGAAATCAACTCCAGTCCCAATTCGCTCTTGCCCAAGCCCGACTCGCCTGTAATCAAAACGCCCAGACCCAAAATGTCCATGAACACACCGTGCATGGTCGTGCGATCAGCGAAATGCTTGGACAAATAAGCCCGCAACACATCGATCACAAAAGCCGAAGACTCTTTGGTGGAGAACATCGGCAACTGCGCTCGTTCGCACATCGAGAGCAAAGCGTCGGGTGCGGTTTGCCCATCGGCCAACACCAAAACGGGAGGCTCTAAAGTGACGATACGGGCAATGCGCCGGGCACAATCTTCGGGCGTGGCATTGGTCAGATAGGCCACTTCGCGCTCACCCAAAATCTGCACGCGGTAAGGATGGATGTAATTCAAGTAACCCACCAAATCGGCGCCGGAGCGGGCAGCGCGAACCGCCACCTCATCGAACCGGCGCTCCGAGGCGCCCAAGCCTGCAATCCACTGCCACTTCAGTTTGCCCCGGTGGTCTTCAAACAAAACGTCAGCGCTGACAACGGTAGGCTTCATGGCGAACCCGCGAAAAATTAAACGGTTTGGGCCGACTGCCAACGGGCAATCAGTTGATGCAGCGACTCTTGGGTGGCGCTGGTCTTGATGTTTTCGCGCAAGGCCGCGTCGCTCAGCATTTCTGCAATTTCCGACAGAATCTCCAAATGCTTTTGCGTCGCCGCTTCGGGCACCAGCAAAAAGATCAATAAATTGACCGCTTGTTCATCCGGCGCGTCAAAGCCAATGGGGCTGGCCAGCTGAAAAACTGCCGCCATAGGGGATTTGAGCCCTTTGATGCGGCCATGTGGAATGGCCACTCCATGACCCAAGCCCGTGGAGCCCAAGCGCTCACGCGCAAACAGACTGTCTGTGACCAATGCCCGAGACAAGCCATGCAGATTTTCAAACAAGAGGCCCGCTTCTTCAAAAGCGCGCTTTTTGCTCGTGGCCTCAAGTCCAACAAGGACTTGCGCAACAGGAAGGATGGAGGAGAGGCGGTTCATGCGAAGCGAATTATGCACCTCATAGGGTCTTCCCGCATACCAGAACAGGCACCTTGCTGTCGCGCACATGAAAAAGCCGCTTCTCAGCGGCCTGGGTTAGGTTGCTATAACTTACATCATTCGCTTGGTGGCCTCATGATGATGCTCGGTCACCTTGGTCTTGTGCCGGACCACTTGGCGGTCCAATTTGTCCATCAGCTCGTCCACAGCGGCATACAGATCTTCATGGGCACTTTCGGCAAACAAATCATTGCCTTTGACGTGGATATTGCATTCAGCTCGCTGTCGTTTTTCCTTTTCCTTTTGTTTCTCTACCGTCAATAGAACTTTGACATCCACCACTTGGTCAAAGTGGCGGGTGATGCGATCCAATTTGCCGGTCACGTAATTACGTAATGCGGGTGTGACCTCGAGGTGGTGTCCACTGATTGTCAAATTCATATGCATAGCCTCCTGCTATCTACGGGTTGAAATACCCTCCTTGCGAAGGGCGGGGAAACACAGAAATTCATACCATTGCGTTCACTATGCGCCCCCGTTTTGCAGAAAGCAATAGCCCCCAAGTTAACCTGCTAAAGCGCTCATGAATCAACCTGAAAATCACAATTCAGTGCTAAGCTGTTGGGTGATCTTGGATTTGATCTTTTAGCGGGAGCAAGCACAGTGCATCTGGACGCCTTGACGGCCCCTCGCTCACCCGATAGTCCGCCCCGCAGAGCCTTGGTCCTGATGGGCGGAGGTGCACGAACCGCTTACCAAGCGGGCGCACTGCAAGCCTTGGCCCAGTTGCTGCCCGACACAAAGACCTTTCCTTTTGATATTTTGGTGGGCACTTCAGCCGGTGCGCTCAACGCCAGTTTTCTGGCGGGCCAAGCGAGCCACGGCCTGCAGGCCTTTCACCACCTGGCTGATTTTTGGTTGCGGCTTCGATCCCAGGCGGTCTACCGCTTACCCCGCACACCGCTGAGCCAATGGAGCCGTTGGGCCACGGCATTGGGCGTGACCTTGTCGGCTCGAACCCAGGGCGCCGTGCTGGACAGCATGCCCTTGGTCGATACCTTGCACCACGCCATCGATCTGACGGGCATCGACCGGGCTTTGTCCAGCGGGGCGATCCATGCCCTGGCCATCACAGCATCGAGCTACTCCAGCGGCGTGCACTGGACTTTTTGCCAAACCGCTGACGACATGGGGGCGACCCCGTGGAGCAGACCCGGGCGTCGAGCCGAGATGCAACCCGTCACCATCGAACACCTGATGGCCTCGAGTGCCATTCCCTTCATTTTTCCGGCCACACCCTTGTGGGTGGATGGCGGACTCGAGTATTTTGGCGACGGCTCGATGCGGCAAACCTCCCCCTTGTCACCCGCCGTCCACATGGGCGCAGCCCAAGTGCTGGCCATAGGTGTAGGGCAACCCCAGCGGGGGGCGCTGGCCCTCAATGCAGCCCCGCATCACCCCCCTTCGTTGGGCACCATTGCCGGGCACGCCATGGCCAGCGTGTTCCACGATACCTTGCAAGCCGATGTTGAACAACTCGAACGTGTCAACGCCACCGTGGCGGCGCTGTCTGACCGCGTGCGCAATGAGTTGCCTTTCAAACAAGTCCAGGTCCTGTCTTTGCAGCCCAGCGAATCATTGGATGCACTGGCACAAGCCCATGTGCACGAATTGCCATCTGACCTGTACCGGGTGCTGGAGGGGCTAGGCGCCTTGTCAGGCGGCGGCGCAGCCTTGAGCAGCTATTTGCTGTTCGAGCCGGGCTTTGTGCAGGTCCTAATGCAATTGGGTGCAGCCGATGTCATGGCCCGTCGGGACGAGTTTTTGGCATTTTTTACAACCAATCCGACATAAACCGGTGCGATAATCCGGCCACATTGTTTTATGGAGACACATTCCGTGGAAAGCTACCCCAGTTGGTAGCTTTCGGATGATTCAGGTCTGACCCGCGTCGTTCGAAAGCTGCCGTGCCCCTTTTGCCGCCTTTTTGAATCACTCGGGTCTTTGACCTTTGTTCATCTGCCATGCTCAATATTTTCACTTTGGCCAACGGCCGCCTCTTCCAAGAAGAGATCGAATCCCTGGAGGAACTCTCCAAATTTCAACCCATCTGGGTGGACTTGGAGTCCCCAACCGTCGAAGAAAAGCGCTGGATCAAACAGTACTACGGTCTGTCCATTCCCGAAGACGCGATGGACGAGGACATCGAAGAATCTGCCCGCTTTTACGAAGAAGACAACGGCGAGTTGCACATTCGCAGTGACTTCTTGATTGCCGATGCGGACGAGCCCCGCACCGTGCGCTGCGCTTTTATTTTGAACCAGCACAACGATAACTTGCGCAGCAAAGGCGTTTTGTTCTCGATTCACGACGAAGATGTGCCGGTGTTTCGGCTGCTGCGCTTGCGCGCACGACGCGCCCCCGGCTTGATCGAAGACGACAAGGACGTGTTACTCAAACTTTTTGACGCCGATGCCGAATATTCTGCCGACACGCTCGAAGGTATTTACGACGAGCTGGAAAAAGCAGGCAAGCAAGTGCTGTCGGGCGATGTGACCGACGCCTTGGCCGGCGAAGTGCTGGGTGCGATTGCACGACAAGAAGACTTGAATGGCCGCATCCGCCGCAACGTGATGGACACCCGCCGCGCGGTGAGCTTCATGATGCGTTCCAAAATGCTCAACGGCGAGCAGTTTGAAGAAGCCCGCCAAATCCTGCGTGACATTGAATCACTGGACTCGCACACCGCGTTCTTGTTCGACAAGATCAACTTCTTGATGGACGCCACAGTGGGTTTCATCAACATCAACCAAAACAAGATCATCAAGATCTTCTCGGTGGCCAGCGTGGCTTTGCTGCCGCCAACCCTGATTGCCAGCATCTACGGCATGAACTTTCAATTCATGCCCGAGCTGGCGCAAACCTGGGGCTACCCGTATGCCTTGGTGCTCATGGCCGCCAGCGCGGTGGTGCCCATGTGGTACTTCCGTCGGCGCGGCTGGTTGAAGTAATCAAGCCCGCGCAGCCAAGAACCTGGCCAAAATCGCTGCGCTGTAGCGGCTGGCCACATGACTGACAAACTTTAAAAAGTCGGCATGCGCATCGTCATCGGCACGGTCCGAGATCGTGCGCATGGCAGCAAAGGGCACGCCGTAATCGTGACAGACCTGGGCCACCGCTGCGCCTTCCATTTCAACGGCCAAGGCATCGGGCAAAGCCTGCTGCAAGTGCTGGCTCTCGCTGCGGGTCGACACAAAACGGTCACCACTCACAATCAAGCCTTGGTGCGTCTGCGGCCGGGTGATGCCAAAGTCCTGCAAGGTAGCGGTATCCAACACGCCCTGCTGCAACACCGATTGCGCCGCCTGCGTTAATGCGGCAGTTAAGGCCGCATCGGTTGCAAAACGGGCGCGCCCATACAGTGGCACTTCGTAGGCTGGAAACAAAGGGGACGCGTCCATGTCGTGTTGTAAAAATTCGGTGGCCACCACCACGTCGCCGACCTGTGCATGGGGCGCCAGACCCCCGGCCACGCCAGTGAACAGCACTTGCTCCACACCAAAGCGCTCCATCAAAACCGCTGCCGTGGTGGCTGCGGCCACCTTCCCGATGCGCGACAGCACCACCACCACCTCGTGCCCCTGTAAATGGCCCACAGCAAAGGCGCGACCTGCCACCATTTGTTTGTGCTCATCAGGCATCAAGGCCAGCACCGCCGCCAGCTCTTCGTGCATGGCGCTGACGATCGCGATGCGTCCCATCAGACTTTATCGCGCAATTCCCGCCGCAAGATTTTGCCGACCGGTGTTTTGGGCAGATCGGTACGGAACTCGATCACGCGCGGTTGCTTGTAACCCGTCATGTTGGCGCGGCAGTAGTCCTGGATTTGCGCCTCGGTCAGGGACGGGTCTTTTTTGACCACCACCAGCTTGACCGCTTCGCCGGTTTTTTCGTCCGGCACGCCAATGGCCGCGCACTCGAGTACGCCGGGGCAACTGGAGACCACTTCTTCCACCTCGTTGGGGTACACGTTAAAGCCGCTGACCAAAATCATGTCTTTCTTGCGGTCCACAATTTTGAAGAAGCCGCGCTCGTCCACGATGCCGATGTCGCCCGACTTGAAGTAGCCGTCGGCGGTCATCACTCGGGCTGTTTCGTCAGGCCGCTGCCAGTAACCGGCCATCACCTGCGGGCCTTTGATGGCGATCTCACCGGGGGTGCCGAGCGTGGTCACATCGTGGCCTTCGTCGTCGACCAACTTCATCCAGGTGCTGGGAATCGGCACCCCGATGGTCCCTGAAAACTCAGTGCTGGTCGTCGGATTGCAACTCGCCGAGGGGCTGGTTTCAGACAAACCGTAGCCTTCGCAAATCGGGCAGCCGGTTTTGGCCAACCACAACTCGGCCACCGCGCGGGTCACGGCCATACCGCCGCCAACCGAGACCTTCAAATTGCGCCAGTTGACGGTATTGAAATCGGGGTGGTTGGCCAAGCCATTGAACAAGGTGTTGACCGCCGGAAAGCTGTGAAAGGTGTGCTTGGACAGTTCTTTGAGCACCGCTGGAATGTCGCGTGGATTGGGAATCAAAATCGTCTT
>CANBWK010000071.1 GCA_947373105.1 Comamonadaceae bacterium
GTGTTGGCGAGCTTGCCTTTGATGGGCTCGAGGATGCGTTTGCCTTCAACGTGCTTGTATTCGCCTTTGTTAAAGTCCGAGGCCGAACCGTAATACTCTTTGAACATTTCGCCATCGACCTCGACGGTCTTGCCGGGTGACTCTTCATGGCCTGCAAATAAGGAGCCAATCATCACCATGGATGCGCCAAAACGGATGCTCTTGGCGATGTCGCCATGGCTGCGAATGCCGCCGTCTGCAATGATGGGCTTAGTGGCCACGCGGGCACACCACTTGAGGGCTGAAAGTTGCCAGCCCCCCGTACCAAAACCTGTTTTGAGTTTGGTGATGCAGACCTTGCCTGGGCCCACGCCTACTTTGGTCGCATCGGCTCCCCAGTTTTCCAGGTCAATCACGGCTTCGGGCGTCGCAACGTTGCCTGCAATCACAAAGCTCGTGGGTAATTTGCCCTTGATGTAGGCAATCATGTCGCGCACGCTGTCGGCATGCCCGTGCGCGATGTCAATGGTGATGAACTCGGGTGTGAGCTTTTCAGCGGCGAGTTGATCGACCACGGCGCGGTCAGGCGCTTTCACGCCTAAGGAGATGGAGGCGTATACGCCTTGGCCGTGCATGTGGCGCACAAACTGGACGTTGTCCAAATCGAAACGGTGCATCACATAAAAGTAATTGTTTTTCGCCATCCACAAACAGATCGTCTCATCAACGACTGTTTTCATGTTGGCCGGCACCACAGGCAAGCGAAACTTGTGGCCACCGAGTTCGACGCTCGCGTCGCATTCTGAACGGCTTTCCACCCGGCACTTGCGGGGCAGTAACAAAATATTGTCGTAATCAAAAATTTCCATGAGAAACCAAGCTCCAAAAAGGATCGTTAACTGAACGAGTGAGCGCTTGGCTTGGCCGGTTTTTTGACGAAAAAAAACCGGGCGCAAGAATCTTGGGCCCGGTGTCTGATTCTACCCGCATTACCTGACAGGTTTTGTAGCCCATATGAAAGTGAGTGATCCCAAGGCTGACAACACAGCCAAAACGACAAAACCCATTTGGTAATTGCCCGTCAAATCGGCCATCATGCCAGCGATCATGGGACCGCCAATTTGGCCTAAAGCAATAATGGCCGCAGACAAACCTAAAATCATGCCGATGGCATTACGACCAAAATAATCCGCCCGAATCGCCTGCATGAAAGGGCCGCGCAGGCCCCACGCGACCCCATGAAGTACGGCAAAGCCCATCAACATGGGCATGCTGATGGCGAAAGTCAAACACACCAGACCCAAAGCGTGCGCCAGCATGCACAAAGCAGCGACTATCCTCTTTTCATAGCGGTCGCCCATGGCGGCGCCCATCAACACCCCGCCCACCTGGAAGCAGGTCATCACCAGCACTACCCAACTGGCGGTGGATACCGAGTACCCCAAGCCCTCTTTCATGTGCGTTATGGCATGCACATTGACGGCGGAAACCACGAGCAAGGCCAGGCCGTGACCCATGGCCAACAGCCAGAAAGCCCGCGTGCGCAAAGCCTGCGAGGCGGTGAACTCAAGAGGGGGTTGGACGGCAGTCTGGCCTGTCTGCTCATCGGTTTGTTGGCGTGCGGGGTCCAGGCCGTCCACATGCTCGCCATGGTCCTCAGGTCGACGCCGAATTATTTTCGCCAGAGGCAGCCCAATGCACAGGACAAGAATGCCCGTGCCAATGGATGTATTCCGCCAACCCCAGTATTCCATTGACCAGGCCATAGAAGGTACAGCCAAGCCCCCCATGGCCAGGCCCAAACTCATCAAAGACAAAGCCCTGGCGCGGAATTTTTCAAACCACTGCACAAGTGCAACAGACAAGGGGAAATATCCGCCCAAACTGGCGCCTATGGCCATCAAAATGGCGCTCAGATAGAAAATACCCACGGTATGCACCTGACTGAGCATCAACAGACCGGCACTGAACATGGCCATGCCCCAGCGGACCATCAGTTGGGGGCCAATTCGGTCCATCACCCAACCCAGTAAGGGGCCAATGATGGCCGATTCAACTGATTGCAAAGCGGCCGCGCCAGACAGGGTGGTTTTACTCCAGCCCATCTCTTCAGACAGGATGGCAATGTACAAACCCATGGCCTGCGTCAAAAAGGCGGCCAGCAAAAACTGTATCCCGAAAGCGGCGCCCACCATGCGCCAACCGTAAAACAGTTTCATGCGGGTTCAGACCTGGAAGAGCGGAGAAAAAAGCAAAATAAGACCCAAAAAAGGGAGGGCGTTGAGACGCCTAAGATGTTGAATTGGACTTTATCTTGACACAAGTCGCAGGTGATTCGTGTCGCTGAGTCGACCCTTGGCGATGTTTCTACAATCACCCCATGCCCTCAGAATTTACATCGAACGCTTTTACACCGCCCCAGGCCACCTCGCCCCCTCTTCTGAGTAACTTGAACGAGGAGCAGTTGCGTGCGGTGACCTTACCCGCGGAGCCGGCGCTCATTCTGGCGGGTGCAGGTTCGGGCAAGACCAAGGTGCTGACCACGCGCATTGCATGGTTGTTGCAAACTTCTCAAGTCTCGCCGGGTGGCATTTTGGCCGTGACCTTCACCAACAAGGCCGCCAAAGAAATGAAATTGCGCCTGCAGACCATGTTGCCCGTCAATGTCAATGCCATGTGGATAGGCACCTTTCATGGTTTGTGCAATCGCTTCTTGCGGGCGCATTACAAGATGGCGAACTTACCGCAGACCTTTCAAATTCTGGACACACAAGATCAGCTGTCGGCCGTCAAGCGTTTGTGCAAACAGTTCAATGTCGATGAAGAGCGTTTCCCGCCCAAACAGGTGCAGTACTTCATATCCGGGTGCAAAGAAGAAGGCAGTCGCCCGCAGGATGTGGTGGTCCGAGACGATGAAACCCGCAAAAAAGTCGAGTTGTATGCGCTCTACGAAGAACAATGCCAACGCGAAGGTGTAGTGGATTTTGGCGAATTGATGCTGCGTTCGTACGAACTTTTGCGCGACAACGAGCCAGTGCGTTCCCATTACCGTGCTCGTTTTAAACATGTCTTGATCGATGAGTTTCAAGACACCAACAAACTGCAATACGCCTGGATCAAGATGGTCACGGGCATGCCTTCAGAAGGCGGTGGCGCTGTTTTGGCAGTGGGCGACGACGACCAAAGTATTTACGCATTCCGTGGCGCCCGGGTAGGCAATATGGCGGACTTTGTGCGCGAGTTCGGTGTTCGTCACCAAATCAAACTGGAGCAGAACTACCGCAGCTACAGCCATATTTTGGATTCAGCCAACGCGTTGATTAGCCACAATAAAAACCGCTTGGGCAAAAACCTGCGCACGACCCAAGGTGCAGGCGAGCCGGTCCGGATGTACGAGTCGACCAGCGATTTTGCTGAGGCGCAATGGTTGGTCGATGAAATGCGGCAACTCGTCAAGGGAGATGGGTACAGCCGCAAAGAAATTGCCGTCCTGTACCGCAGTAACGCCCAAAGTCGAGTGATGGAAACCGCCTTGTTCAATGCCGCTGTGCCTTACCGTGTGTACGGTGGATTGCGGTTTTTTGAACGTGCCGAAATCAAGCACGCCTTGGCGTATTTGCGCTTAATTGAAAACGCCAACGATGACACCAGTTTTTTGCGGGTGGTGAATTTTCCGCCGCGCGGTATTGGCGCCCGGACCATTGAGCAGTTGCAGGACATTGCCCGCACCTCGGGTTGTTCTTTACACGATGCGGTAAGCGCCGCCACAGGCAAGGGCGGTGCGAATTTGGGTGGTTTTGTGGCCATGCTGGATGTGATGCGCGAGCAGATTGCCGGCATGACTTTGCGCGAAATCATTGAATTGCTGTTAGATAAAACTGGTTTGGTAGCCCACTATCGAGCCGACAAAGACGGTGCCGACCGGGTTGAAAACTTGGAAGAACTGGTGAATGCTGCAGAGAGCTTTGTCACGCAAGAAGGTTTTGGTCGCGATGCGGTGGCGATGACCAACAAGTTGGGTATGGAGGGTGCGAGCTTAAGCCAAAGCCCCGCCAGCCAAGGTTTAAGTGCAGAGCCTGATACGGTGGTGATCGACCCTGCGCCTGGCTTTGAAGAAACAGGCGAAGTCATGTCACCCTTGGCTGCTTTTTTAACCCATGCCGCCCTGGAAGCCGGAGACAACCAGGCGCAGGCGGGTGAAGATGCTGTGCAACTGATGACGGTACACGCCAGCAAAGGCTTGGAGTTTGATGCCGTGTTCATCACGGGGCTCGAAGAGGGTTTGTTCCCGCACGAAAATTCGATGAACGACTATGACGGCCTCGAAGAAGAACGCCGCCTGATGTACGTGGCCATTACGCGGGCGCGTAAACGCTTGTATATCAGCCACTCGCAGACCCGCATGCTGCACGGGCAGACCCGTTACAACGTCAAGAGCAGATTTTTGGATGAGTTGCCTGAAGCTTGCCTTAAATGGATCACCCCCAAAAGTGGTGCTTTTTCAACCGGTTTAGGTGGCGGTTGGACCAGTCCTGCACAAGGCAAACCCGCATGGGGCCGGAGCAGTCTGGGAAGCAGTGATACTTTCAAGAGTCCGCCGCTACCCGTGCAAAAGTCAGATCCTGAACATGGCATCAAGTCAGGCATGAATGTCTTTCACAACAAATTTGGAGAAGGCAAAGTGCTTGCCGTGGAGGGGCAAGGCGCCGATGCACGGGCACAGGTTAATTTCCCACGGCATGGCGTGAAGTGGCTCGCCTTGTCGGTCGCCAAACTCACGCCCGTTTGATTCGAGCTCAAATCATTTTTTATTGAAGAAAGAACACCATGAAAATTGGAAAAGACACCGTTGTGACCATGACCTACAAGGTGGCCAACGCACAAGGCAAAATACTGGATCAATCTCAAGAACCCACAGCGTATTTGCATGGTGGTTATGACAATACGCTGCCTAAAATAGAGGAGGCATTGGACGGTCAGGAGGTGGGCTTTGGAATCACCTTGAACTTGTCGGCTGCAGATGCTTTTGGGGAGCGGGATGAGGGGTTGATGAAAACCATTCCTAAATCAGAATTTCCGCCGGGCGTGAAGGTGGGCGGCCAGCTCAGAGGCCGAGCAGATGATGGCAATGAGCATGTTTTCAATGTGCTCAAAATCAAAGGTGATAAAGTTTTACTGGATGGCAATCATCCGTGGGCGGGGCAGGCCTTGAGCTTTGCCTTGAAAGTGGTGGAAGTACGCGCGGCGTCAGCCGATGAAGTCACCCATCGCCACGCGCATGGTGCACACGGCCACCATCATTGATCAGGGCAGGGGCGTTTCGGCGGCGGGCACCATCTCGCCAAAGCAATCCCTTACGGTGAAGTACACCGAAGTGAAAAACATGGCGGCCATTAAAAGTGCAATCGGCATCATGATGGTTTCTGCCAAGCTGGGCTCTCCGATCAGGCTGACGACGATCAGCATCGCTGCGCCTGCACCTAAAAAGACGGCCAACCAAGCCAAGGTGTACACCGTGAAGGCGCCGAAATTGCGCCAACTGGCCACCAAGCTGAAGAACAGGCTCTTGACGGGTGCCACACCATGCCAATGCAGCAAAGCCGGTGCAAACCAAAACATCATGGACAGCGGAACATACAGTCCCATGGCGACCCACATGGCATTTTGAAAAGCAGGGTTATTCACCTTTTCGGTGGTGATGGGAGCGCCCATCAAGTAAACCCCTGCAAACAAGCCACCATCGATCAGCACAGACAAGCCCATGACGCCTACAAAACCGATGGCGTACAGCAAGCCCAGGATGAGCATGTCCTTGACCTTCGCTTGGCCACTGCGGAATGCCACCAGCAAGATGCCAGGCATGGGGAACTTGCCTTGTTCGGCCACTGCGGTTGCTGCCATCAGACCCAAGGTCATGGCAGGCAACAAGACCAGTGCAATGACATTGCCAATCAACGGAATCATGGACGCGAGTGACACCCAGGCCATGAATAAAAAGAACAGCCCAGACATGGCCAAGGGTTGTTTCCAGAAAGTGCGAATACCCTGGCGGACCCAAACGAAGCCCATGCGGGCGGGGACAATGGTCAGTTTCATTCAGAGCAGTTCAAAGTGGTTTTCAAAGTAAAACAGCGTGTGCCATCCGCTCACGCACAATACGTTCAAAATGAGTGGGGTCGTGTGGCATCAGCACAGAAGCCTCTCGGGGCAAATGGAAATCCCATAAACGTGAAATCCAAAAGCGCAAAGCACCGGCACGCAACAGGGCGGGAAGCAATTGGCGCTCGGCACTGCTCAGAGGCCTCACCTGCTGGTAAGCGCTGATCATGGCCTTGGCACGTTCAGGGTCGTGTCGGCCTGAGGGCAAGTCGATGCACCAGTCGTTCAGACATACGGCCAAGTCAAACAACCAAGTGTCCACACCGGCAAAGTAAAAATCAAAAAAACCGGTTAACTGTTCGCCGTTGAACATCACGTTGTCTCGGAAGAGGTCTGCGTGAACCGGGCCGCGCGGCAGGGCGGCATAAGCGCTGCTGGCTGCGGTGTGATTTTGGAATGCCAGTTCGCTGCGAATCAATGCGGCTTGATCGGGCGTCAAATAGGGCAACACCACAGGCACGGTTTCATTCCACCAAGGCAGCCCGCGCAAATTCGGTTGGCTGCGGTTGTAGTCGGCGCCTGCCAGGTGCATGCGAGCCAACATGTCACCTACCGCACTGCAATGAACAACCCAGGGAGCCAGTTGGCTTTTGCCCTCGAGTTTGTTGACGACTGCCGCAGGCTTGCCGTTGAGGGTGTGCAAAATGTCGCCGTCTCGGTTCGTGGCTGGATCTGGCACCGGAATGCCCTGACCAGCCAAATGTTTCATCAGGTGGAGGTAAAAGGGCAATTGCTCAAAGTTGAGCCGCTCAAACAAAGTAAGTACATACTCTCCTTTGTCTGTTGTCGCAAAGTAGTTGGTGTTTTCTATGCCGCCTTCAATGCCGCGCAAACAGGTCAGCGCCCCCAGGTTCAGGGTCTGCATCAGTTCGGCTGCCTGTGACTCGGAAACTTCGGTGAATACCGCCATGGGTGCAATCAAATAAATCCGGTCATCGCCGGGGGTTATCAAAGCACCGATTGTAGGGTGGCAAGCCAATGGTCAATGGCGGGCCTAAGACGATGCCCTTTAAAGCTTTTGTAGACGGAAATTTGAAGCCAAGGTTACGCCCCGTGCACAATTGGGGGATGAGCGAAAACACTTCTCCTAAAAAGACCCTTTTGTTGGTCGATGGCTCCAGCTATTTGTACCGCGCCTTCCATGCCATGCCCGATTTGAGGGCCGTTCCGGGCGATCCGACCAGTCCGGCCACGGGTGCCATACGCGGCATGATCAACATGATGGAGCGCTTGCGCAAGGATTTCCCGTCTGACTTTGCCGCGTGCGTCTTTGATGCCAAGGGTCCGACCTTTCGCGACGAACTCTACCCCGAATACAAACAAAATCGCAGTCCGATGCCAGACGATTTGCGCACCCAAATCGAGCCGATACACGACTTGGTTCGACGCATGGGTTGGACGGTTTTGGATGTTCCTGGCGTTGAGGCCGATGACGTGATTGCCACTTTGGCCCATGTAGCCGCACAGCAAGGCGTTCAAGTGACGGTCTCCAGTGGCGATAAAGACCTGAGCCAATTGGTTAACGAGCACATCACCATCATTGACACCATGAATGGCAAAAAACGCGATGTGGCCGGCGTGACGGCTGAGTTTGGTGTTCCGCCATCCATGATGATTGACTTTCAGACCTTGGTCGGTGACACCGTTGACAACGTGCCGGGGGTCGAAAAAGTTGGCCCTAAAACAGCCGCCAAGTGGCTGCTTGAGTTCGGCTCACTTGACGCATTGGTCCTGCGGGCCGACGAAATCAAGGGCGTGGCGGGCGAAAACCTGCGCAACGCCGTGGATTGGCTTCCCAAAGGCCGCGCCTTGGTGACCATGAAGACCGATTGCGATTTGAGCGCTTGGGTCCCGCAGTTACCCGCACTGGCAGATTTGCATTTTCACCAACCTGACGAGGTCAGTTTGTTGGCGTTTTACGAACAATACGGCTTTAAAGGCTTGGTTCGGGCCAGGGGTCATGGCGGTGGTGATTCATCAGGAGCCGCCGCGACTTCGATGGGCGGCAGTGGCAAAGCCGCCACGCCCCAGGACGATTTGTTTGCCGATGCTCCCGTGGTCAGTGCCGTCTCGGGCGAAAAGCATTACGACACGGTCACCACTTGGAACCAATTTGAAATCTGGCTTGCCCGCCTTCATGCTGCAGAGCTGGTGGCACTGGACACCGAAACCACATCCCTCGATGCAATGAAAGCTGATTTGGTCGGTTTCAGTTTGAGCGACAAACCCGGAGAAGGCGCCTACATTCCTTTGGCGCATTCAGGTCCTGATGCGCCTGAACAATTACCCAAGGCGCAGGTATTGGAACGCCTCAAGCCTTGGCTGGAAGATGCCAGTCGTGCCAAAGTGGGACAGAACGTCAAATACGATCGCCATGTGCTGGCCAATCAAGGTATTGAGGTGCGAGGCTACCAGCATGACACCATGTTGCAAAGTTATGTGCTGGAGGTTCACAAGCCGCATGGCTTGAGCAGTTTGGCGCTGCGCCATTTGGGTCGCACGGGTTTGACGTATGAAGATCTGTGCGGCAAAGGCGCGCACCAAATTCCATTCACTCAGGTCGATGTGGCGCGAGCTGCGGAATACGCCTGCGAAGACGCCGACCAAACGCTGGACGTGCACATGGCCTTGTGGCCACGCTTGGCGCAAGACCCCAAACTGCGCGATGTTTACGAGTTGGAGATCGCCACCAGCGAGGCCTTGTACCGCATTGAGCGCAATGGTGTGTTGATTGACGCGCCCACCTTGGCCGCACAAAGCGCCACATTGGGCCAGCGCATTGTGCAACTCGAAACCGAGTCTTATGCGATTGCCGGACAGCCTTTCAACCTGTCCAGTCCTAAACAATTGGGTGAAATCTTCTTTGACAAGTTGGGCCTGCCGGTGATCAAAAAAACGGCGACAGGGGCACGCAGCACCGACGAAGAAGTGCTCGAAAAATTGGCAGAAGACTACCCGCTGCCAGCGCGCATTCTGGAGCATCGTGGACTTTCCAAGCTCAAAGGCACCTACACAGACAAGCTGGCACAGATGGCGCTCACCCGCACCGGCCGCGTACACACCCATTACGCACAAGCCGTTGCGGTGACGGGACGCTTGTCCAGCAACGACCCCAACTTGCAGAACATCCCTGTCCGCACTGCTGAAGGCCGCAAAGTGCGTGAAGCATTCGTGGCGCCAACAGGTCATGTGATTGCCAGCGCCGATTACAGTCAAATTGAGCTGCGTATCATGGCCCATTTGAGCAACGATGAAGCCTTACTCAAGGCCTTTCACGAAGGATTGGACGTGCACAAGGCCACTGCATCTGAAGTGTTTGGTGTGGCAGTTGAGCAAGTCTCTAGCGAGCAGCGCCGCTACGCCAAAACCATCAATTTTGGTTTGATTTACGGGATGAGTGCATTCGGCTTGGCTAAATCTCTGGGCATCGATAACACAGCAGCCAAAAACTACATCACCCGCTATTTTGAGCGATTTGCAGGGGTCAAACGTTACATGGACGAGACCCGTCAGCAGGCTAAAACGCAGGGTTATGTTGAAACGGTGATGGGTCGCCGCTTGTATTTGCCAGAAATCAATTCGCCTAATGGCCCGCGTCGTGCCGGTGCTGAGCGTGCAGCCATCAATGCCCCGATGCAAGGGACAGCGGCCGACTTGATCAAGTTGAGCATGGTCGCGGTGCAAAAAGCGTTGGATGATCAGCAGCGTAAAACCCTGGTCATCATGCAAGTGCACGACGAACTGGTGTTCGAGGTGCCCGAAGCCGAGGTGGACTGGGTGAAGTCAGAAATTCCACGCCTGATGGCTGGCGTGGCGGCACTCAAAGTGCCCTTGTTGGCCGAGGTGGGTCTGGGTCCTAACTGGGACCAAGCGCATTAAGCCGGCGCTTTCGACAAGTCTTTAGTCAAGACCGCGATGACCTCGCCTGGCCACCGTGCGTGGCTTGAAATTTTGCGTAGATTTCAGTAAGGCACAACCTGCCAAGCGGAGGGGCATTGGGTTACGTTCGGGTAGTACTGCTGGTAGGCAGGGCAGTAGTAACTGACTCGCGATGGGTCGGTGATAACCTGTTGTTGAGGAACTATGACTGGGGGTTGCTGAATGACCACGGAAGCAGGGGGCAGGGTGGAGTAGATGGCGCCACCGACAATGGCCGCTCCCAAGAGCGGTGCCACCCAGCCTCCGCCGTACCCACGATGGCCATGGCCACCTCCCCAGCCGTGTCCGCCATGAAAACCACCACGGACCGCGATGCTGTGGTTGGCATAGGCGCTTGGCACACCCATGCCGAGGGGGCCTGCTTGGGCCACACCGAAAGTCATTGACAGTGTGCTGAACAGGGCCAGCGCAATTAATTTTGTAGAAATGCGTTTCATGATGTCGACCTTTCTGGGGTTCAGTTTCCTGATGTCTTGACCATTCAAGTCTCTTTATAACGGGCCAGCTCGGTTTGAGGATGACACCACCTGCATTTCCTGTAACGAAGCGTGAGGTCATTCTGCAGGAAAAATCCAATTCGGGTGCTTTTTGAAAAGATAATGTCCTCTCAATTAACGCACCAACCTCAGGAGACAGTGATGGATTTCTTGCGCTCAGACACCCAAGCTTTATTGAACGTTTCTGAAATCGATATGGTGGACTATCAAGGCCCCTCTCGTCGTTTGGCACTCCAAACCGCTTTGGGCATCGGTTATGCCGCTTCGGCCATGCCTTTGATGGCCCAGACCGCTATTAAAACGAGTTCGCAAGGCTTGGTTTCCGGGGAAGTGACCATTGATGTGAATGGGTTCAAAATGCCGGCCTACCGATCGGCCCCTCAAGGGGCAGGACCTTGGCCTGTGGTTTTGGTTATTTCCGAGATTTTTGGGGTTCATGAATACATTGCGGACGTGACCCGCAGGTTGGCCCATTTAGGCTACATGGCGATCGCTCCAGAATTGTTTGTGCGACAAGGTGATCCCTCCTTGTACGGTGAAGTGGCCAAATTGCAGGCTGAAGTGATCACCAAAGTCCCTGATGCACAGGTGATGGCGGACTTGGATGCCACCGTGGCTTGGGCAGGCAAAAACGGTGGCAATACCACCAAACTCGCCATCACTGGATTTTGTTGGGGCGGTCGCATCACTTGGCTGTATGCGGCGCATCAACCGCTGGTGAAAGCGGGGGTTGCTTGGTACGGTCGCTTGGTCGGTCAAAGTACCCCTGTCACCCCAAGCCATCCTGTCGATAAAACAGGTCAATTAAGTGCCCCTGTTTTGGGGTTATATGGTGGAGCAGACACCGGCATTGGTCAAGATTCTGTCGATAAAATGAAATTGGCGCTGGCCGCAGGTTCCGCTGCTGCCAAAGCCTCCGCCTTTGTCGTGTATCCTGAAGCGCCGCATGCATTTCATGCGGACTACCGCCCAAGTTTCCGCCAGGTGCCCGCCGAGGATGGATGGCGGCGCTTGCAGGACTGGCTCAAGCAATATCTTTAAATTGGCCACCACAAAGGCGTAAGCTCATTCCATGATTTTTTTGGCCATTTTGTTAGGCACCTTGACCGCGGGTATTGGCAGTGTATGGGTCGCCGCTTGGTTGAGCTTCGGGGTGATGAGTCGCTACACCCAACATATGTTGAGTTTGGCAGCCGGTGCTTTGTTGGCAACCTCGTTCATGCATTTATTGCCTGAAGCTTTCGAAAGCGCGGTTACGCCGCGCGATTTGTTTTTAACCCTGCTGATCGGGCTGGTTTTTTTCTTTTTACTCGACAAAGCCGAGCTTTGGCACCACGGGCATGAGCACGGCGCAAGCCTAGAACATCCGCACCACGCGCATGAACACAACCATCACTCGCATGAAGACGGTACTTCAGGTGGCTGGGCCGTTTTGGCCGGAGACAGTGTTCATTGTTTTGGGGACGGTATTTTGATTGCCTCGGCCTTCATGGCCGATCTGCGTTTGGGTGCCATTGCTGCTTTGGCGGTGATGGCGCACGAAGTGCCCCACCACATGGGTGACTTGGCGGTCTTGCGTCAGGCGCAAGGCCCCAAGCAGGCGGCGGTTTTGAAGGTCTCTTTGGCGGGTGCGGTCACCGCCTTGGGAGGCGTTGTGGGTTTTGTCTTGGTGGAGTCACTCCGGGTGACTTTGCCGTATTTCTTGGTCATCGCCAGCAGCAGCTTCATCTATGTGGCCTTGGCCGATTTGATTCCGCAATTGCAAAAGCGTTTGTCATTGCGCGAAACGGCGGCTCAAATCACCTGGCTTGCCCTGGGCATCAGTTCAGTTACTTTGGTGAGTTTATTAACCCACTGAGAGACATTCAACCTTGAGCGCAGGGCAGGCCAGGGGTGTTGCACCACTCGCTCCAACTGCCCGCATACAAAGCGGTTGGACCTAAGCCAGCAATTTCCATGGCCAACACATTGGGAATGGCGCTCACACCGCTGCCGCAGTGGTGTACCACGGTGGACGGATCGCGTCCGGCCAGAACAGTTTCAAATTCAAGTTTCAATTGCGCAGGTGATTTAAAAAACCCATCGCTGTTCATGTTCTCGTTGAAGGGGCGGTTAAGTGCGCCAGGAATGTGGCCGGCAATCGGGTCGAGGGGCTCGACTTCCCCTCTGTAACGGGCGGCGGCACGGGCATCGATCAAGGTCTGAGTGTCACGTCCCAGGTGTTTTTCAACCGTGCTCGTAGTTGTCAATTCCCGCAATGCAGGCTTGAGCACGAAGGTCGTTGCAGGCCTGGCTGATGGCAGCGCGCTGTCTACGGAGCCCCCAGCGGCTTGCCAGGCTTGCAGGCCACCGTCCAAGACAGAGACATGGTCATGGCCTAACCACTTGAGCATCCACCACAGGCGGCCGCAGTAATTCGCTTTATTCCGGTCGTAGACCACCACTTGCATGGTGTTGGTCAAGCCAAGTCCGCCTAACCAATGGGCCACACTTTCACGCGTGGGCAGGGGGTGGCGGCCGCCATTGACTGCAAGAGCCGGGTCATGAGCGCTGAGGTTGCGTTCCAAATGGGCTTGTACCGCACCGGTGATGTGACCTTCTGCAAACAGCGCATCGGCTGCTGCAGGGTTCATCAATTCAAAACTGCAGTCAAACACCATCAAGGGCTCCCCCGAGGTTTGAAGCGCTTTCAGCTGGGCTGCAGAAATGAGGGTGGTGTACACAGTAAGACTCCTTGAGAAATTCAATGCTCTTCAGCCGGCGAGCCGGGAATAGCGTGATCACGCAATACGGTAGCGGCGATGCTGCTGGCGATGATCAAGCCCATGCCTAACCAACCTAAGGTGGGAATATCGTCGTCGAACAAAAAAAGGCCGAACAAGGCCGAGAACACAATCCCTGAGTATTGCAAATTGGCCACCAGCAAAGTGGCACCATTGGTGTAGGCACGGGTCATGCACAGTTGGCCTAAAGCGGCCAATATACCAATCGGCAACAACCACAAGGCTTCTGGCCAAGTCCAATCGTGAACCCCGGTGAAAAGCAAACACATGCCACCGGTGACGGTTGCGCCAAGCGAAAAGTAAAACACGGTGCGGGTTTCAGGCTCGCCAATGCGCCCCAGCGCGATCACCTGCATATAGGCCACAGCGGACAATAAACCTGACAGTAAACCAATCACGCCGGCAAACAACTGGTTTTGTTCAAGTGTCGGGCGCAAGATCATGATCACGCCTGCAAATCCCGCCAGCAGGGTTATCACCACCGGGCCTTGTTTGCCCACATCTTGCAGTTTGCCCAACGCCAATGTCCCACCGATCAAAAAGGCGGCAACCCAAATACCGCTCATGTAATTGAGGGTCATGGCCGTAGCCAAAGGTAAATGGGCGATGGCGTAAAACCAAGCCGCCAGAGAGATCACGCCAACAAGGGTGCGCCACATGTGCATCATGGGAACCGGCGTTGCCAGAGGAGTGCCTTGTGAGCGGCAGAGGACGGCCACGAACACCATACCCACTGCACCTCGGTAGCAAACCAGTTCAAAGGTGTTGAAAAAAGCGGTCGCGAATTTGATGCAGACACTCATCGCCGCGAAAAAAAGCGACGCCAAAATCATCATCGAGGCTTGCATTCGAAATGGTCCAAGTGGGTTCGTTACAAAGGACCCATTACCCGGCGATACCATTCATGGAAATGTTGCATCCCGTCCTCCATCGGACTTTGGTACGGGCCGACTTCATTGTCCCCCCGTGCCCATAAAGCTTTGCGTCCTGCGTCCATGCGCTCGCCGATTTCATCGTCCTCCAGGCAGGTTTCCATGTAGGCGGCCTGCTGGGCCTCAACGAATTCACGCTCGAAAGCCACGATTTCTTCGGGGTAATAAAACTCGACCATGTTCATGGTTTTGTCAGGCCCCATCGGGTGCAGCGTCGAAACCGTCAGTACATGGGGGTACCACTCGACCATGATGTGGGGGTAATAAGTGAGCCAAATTGCACCATGCTCAGGCATGGCGCCGCCTCGGTAGTTCAGCAACACGTCATGCCATTTTTTGTAAATCGCTGAGCCTGGTTTGCCAAACGCACTTGAGACGCCGACCGTCTGTACCGAGTAGTTTTCCTTGAACTCCCAGCTCAGATCATCGCAGGTGACAAATGAACCCAATCCAGGATGGAAGGGGCCGACATGGTAGTCCTCCAAATAGACCTCAATGAAGGTTTTCCAGTTGTAGTTGCAATCGTGCATCTCAACCCGGTCCAGGGCATAGCCCGTGAAGTCCAGTTGCGCACGAGGCCCCATTTGTGCCAAGTCTGCGGCGATATCGCGGCCGTTGTCTTCAAACAGCAAACCGTTCCACTCTTGCAATTTATAGTTGTTCAGATTCAGGCAAGGATCGTTCGAAAAATGCGGTGCGCCCAGCAGTTGACCATCTGGTGCATAGGTCCAACGGTGAAGTGGGCACACGATGTTTCCGGCGGCGCTGCCTTTTTGCTGTTGCGACAAATTACCTCGCCCATTCAGCATGACCGCTTGTCGATGACGGCAAATGTTCGAGATGAGCTCAATCCCGCTTGCTGAACGAACCAAAGCGCGGCCCGAACCCTCTTGGGCGAGGGCAAGGTAGTCGCCCACATTGGGCACGGCCAGTTGGTGGCCGACATAGCGGGGCCCTCGCTGGAAGAGGGTTTGTACTTCGCGTTGATAAAGCGCGTTGTCGAAATAGCTGGAAACTGGTAGTTGGCTTGCGGCCTGCTGCAGTTGAAGACTTAAATCAGACATGGATGACCTGACCTAGAGACTCCCCCTATGAAGGGGCAGGGACAGCGCTTAGCGTCTGGGACATTGGCGCGAAAATAGCAGGAATGACCCCGCCGGACAATTTAATATTCTACCCTGAGGTTCAAGGAACTCAGGCCCGAATCTCCAAACACGTGCAAAGGGCCTAAAATCAGGTATTTTCTCGGATACTGCTCATGCCGAAATCCCCTGCTAAAGATCCTCAAACCTTGCCTGACAGCTACGAACTGGCATTGGCAGAGTTAGAACAATTGGTTGCTCAGCTCGAATCAGGTCAGTTGCCCTTGGACCAACTCCTCAGCGGATACCAACGGGGCGCCGTCTTACTCAGTTTTTGCCAGGCGCGTTTACAAGCTGTGGAAGATCAAATCAAGGTGTTGGACGATGGCGCTCTCAAGCCTTGGGCTGGGGGCAACGCCTGATGCAAGCTAAGACGTTTGTTTTAACCGATTGGATGACGCCACGTTTGCGTCAAATTGAAGTGGCGCTTCAAGATTGGATTGATTCTGAAGCACCCGCCGGTTTAGGGCAGGCTATGCGCTACGCCGTTCTTGACGGTGGCAAGCGTTTGAGGCCACTGTTGGTTCTGGCTGCTGCCGAAGCAGTGGGTCTGCAGGATGAGGCGTCTGGTGCAGCCGCAATGCGTGCCGCATGCGCTATCGAATTGATCCATGCCTATTCGCTGGTCCATGACGACATGCCCTGCATGGACAACGATGTGCTTCGCCGTGGAAAACCCACGGTGCATGTGCAGTTTGGTCAAGCGCAAGCTTTGTTGGCGGGAGATGGCTTGCAAGCGCTTGCCTTTGAGTTGATGACCCCGCAAGACGGCTCGGTACCCCCCACTGTGCAAGCTGCCTTGGTCGGATTGCTTTCCCGTGCGGCAGGTTACAAGGGCATGGCAGGAGGTCAAGCCATTGACTTGGCCAGTGTGGGATTGGCTTTGACAGAAGACCAGTTGCGACACATGCACCGTTTGAAAACCGGGGCTTTGCTCCTTTGCAGTGTGCAAATGGGTGTTGTGGCTGCTGGACAGGCCCAAGCTGCTGCCATGCTTGCCTTGAGCCGTTTTGGCGAAGTTTTGGGGTTGGCGTTTCAGGTGGTGGATGATATTTTGGATGTCACCTCCGATTCTGCGGTATTGGGTAAAACAGCCGGCAAAGATGTGGCTTCAGACAAACCAACGTATGTGGCCTTAATGGGTCTAGCGCAAGCAAAAGCCTATGCACAGACCCTCAGGTTGCAAGCCTTGACTGCTTTGGATGAGAGTGGCTTGTCCGCAGACCAAACGCAGCCTTTGCGGGCCTTGGCCGAGATGGTGATTCACCGGGACAATTGATTACAGATGAGTTCTTTTCTCGACAAGATTGACAGCCCTGCCGACCTTCGCCGGCTGGCACGCAGCGATTTACGTGGTTTGGCCGATGAGTTGCGCGCATGCGTGATTGATAACGTGTCCAAAACCGGTGGACATTTAAGCTCCAACTTGGGGACGGTGGAGCTGACGGTGGCGCTGCACTACGTTTTCAATACCCCTGAAGACCGCATCGTTTGGGATGTGGGTCACCAGACCTACCCGCATAAAATTTTGACCGGAAGGCGCAGCCGCATGCCCACTTTGCGACAGCTGGGCGGTTTGTCAGGCTTTCCAAAAAGAGACGAAAGCCCTTACGACACTTTTGGTACTGCACACTCTTCCACCAGTATTTCAGCCGCTTTGGGTATGGCTATTGCGGCAAGACAAAAGGGCGAGACCCGCTTTGCAGTGGCCGTGATTGGCGATGGGGCAATGACTGCCGGCATGGTCTTTGAAGCCATGAACAATGCGGGCGTCGAGGATTGCAAGTTGTTGGTGATCCTCAACGACAACGACATGTCGATCAGCCCGCCCGTAGGTGCACTCAACCGCTATTTGGCACAGTTGATGAGTGGCCGTTTTTATGCGACGGCCAAGAACGTCGGTAAAAATGTGCTCAAGGCTGCGCCGCCCTTGTTCGAGCTGGCCAAACGGTTTGAAGAGCATGCCAAAGGCATGGTGGTTCCAGCCACCTTGTTTGAGAAATTTGGCTTCAATTACATCGGTCCCATTGATGGTCATGATCTGGAATCCTTGATTCCCACATTGGAAAACATCAAGCATTTACAGGGGCCGCAATTTTTGCATGTGGTGACCAAGAAAGGTCAGGGCTACAAATTGGCCGAAGCCGATCCTGTGGCTTACCACGGACCGGGCAAGTTCGATCCGGCAGTCGGCTTGGTGCCGCCAGCCGTTCAATCTAAAACCACATTCACCCAGGTTTTTGGCCAATGGTTGTGCGATATGGCAGAGCATGACAACCGACTGGTGGGTGTGACGCCCGCGATGCGAGAAGGCTCGGGCATGGTGGAGTTTCATAAGCGTTTTCCGGACCGTTACTACGATGTCGGAATCGCTGAGCAGCATGCGGTTACTTTTGCTGCAGGTTTGGCCTGCGAAGGATTGAAGCCGGTCGTTGCCATTTACTCCACTTTTTTGCAGCGCGGCTATGACCAATTGATTCATGATGTGGCGCTGCAAAACTTGCCGGTTGTGTTTGCCTTGGACCGTGCAGGTCTTGTCGGCGCTGATGGGGCTACGCATGCGGGTGCCTACGACATTGCTTTTATTCGCTGTATCCCCAACATGGCCTTGGCGTGCCCAGCAGATGAGCGGGAGTGCCGTCAATTGCTGAGTACGGCATATGCGCAAAACCACCCGGTCGCTGTGCGTTACCCCCGCGGTGCGGGTGCCGGTACTGAACCTTTGGAGTCACTGGAAGGCTTACCTTACGGGCAGGCCGAAATACGCAGACAAGGTTCTGGGATCGCCATTTTGGCCTTCGGGACCTTGTTGTACCCCGCGTTGCAGGCGGCAGAGCAACTCAATGCGACTGTCGTCAATATGCGCTGGGTCAAACCGTTGGACACCGATGTGCTGTTGCAAATCGCCCAGACGCATGACTATTTGGTGACGGTCGAAGAGGGGGCTGTCATGGGGGGCGCTGGCAGTGCCGTGTCAGAAGCCCTGAATGCTGCAGGTTTGACCAAGTCCCTGTTGCAACTGGGCTTGCCCGATCACTTTATTGACCATGGTGACCCCTTGAAACTACTGGCCTTGCAAGGCTTGGATGCTCCCGGAATCGAGGCTTCTATTCGACATCGTTGGCCTTGAAGCCCCTGTTTTTCAAAGGTTGAAAAAAGGGTAAACCCCCGCATAAAACAGGCCTTAACTTTTTTACAATGATATTTGACAAAAATGTCTGACCCCCTTTCGGGGGCGTTGTTGAAAATCAATTTAGGAGTCACTCCATGGATCGTCGTTCCATTATCAAAAATGCCGGTATGGCCGGTATCTTGGCCGCTGGTGCAGCACCGGCGCTGGTTCATGCGCAGGCCGCCATCCG
>CANBWK010000072.1 GCA_947373105.1 Comamonadaceae bacterium
CAATTCGCCCCACCCTGGCACGTTTTTGCGCGAACTTCAAATCAACCCCGCACAACAAGCCGCCAGCGCGTACATGAACGCGTTGATTCAACCCGACGCAGAGGCCGTATTTTCGGCCCATGACTTCGATACTTTGTTTGCATTTTTCGGCAAGGTCAGTGACTCAGGGAACTTGAAACCCGAAGCAGCGTCTGCTGCACCGGCGTGGATGACAGCGGAGATGAAAGACCGCTATCGCGCCCTGTGGCAACGCGGCCTGAGTGGCGGGTTGAACTATTACCGGGCTTCTCCTTTGCGGCCTCCGAGGACTGAAGACTCTGCTGCCGCAGCCATCACGCTGCCAGCCCAGGCTGTGCGCATCGAGCGCCCGACGCTGGTGCTTTGGGGCCAGCAAGACCATGCCTTACTGCCTGCGTTGACCGTGGGTTTGGAAGAGCACATTGCGGATTTGACCTTGATCCCCTTGCCGGATGCATCGCATTGGGTGGTGCACGAACAGCCAGAGCGGGTACAGCAGGAAATAGCCGCGTTTCTCCTGCGCAGTGAATAACAACGCAGAAAATACAACTCAGTAAAAACCGGCTTGTCCTTCGGGTCGGGTTTTAAAACGTTTGTGCACCCAGTAATACTGACTGGGCATGGTCTTGATCCAATTTGCCAATTCAACGTTCATGCGCAACGTGTCTTGCAAGGTGTCGGCAGACGGAAAATCCGACCAAGCTGGCATCACCTCAATGCTGTAGCCACTGGGGGTCATTCGGGTCAACATCGGCACCACTTGGGCGCGACCTAATTTGGCAAAACGAGACAACGAGGGGACCGTTGCCGTTTGCACGCCCATGAAGGGAACAAACACCGAATCTTGTGCCCCCAGATCCATGTCGGGCGACAAATGCAACTTTTCACCCTGCCGCAGGGCCGACACAATCTGCTTGACACCGTCATGCCTGAAATACGGTTTGACCGGTCCGCCGCGCTCGCGGCCCTGGTTGATCCAAGCTTCCAAGTCAGGGTTTGACTGGGTCACGTAAATGAAGGCGACCGGAGTGCTGCTGTGCAGCGTGAGCGCAAGTCCACCGGCATCCAAGCCCACAAAATGTGGCGCAAACACCACGGTGGGCACTGTGCTTTCAAGTTGTTCTGTGGCGCCCGTCCACGCCAATCGTTGGCGGACCACGTCAATGGGGGCATGCCACAACCAAGCGCGATCGATGAGTGATTGGCCCAGTTGGACAAAATGCTGCCGCACCAAGACTGCCCTTTGCGCAGCGGCCAGCTCAGGAAAGCACATCTGCACATTGACCTGCACCACATGCCTACGGGCATGGGCCAAGGCATACAACAGCATGCCAAACCCCCACCCCATAAGGCGCAACACCGGCAAAGGCCAGGGCGCGATCCAACGCATGAAAGTAATGAGCAAGCGAACCATCACAAGGTCTTGCGCGGCGATTTATAACGGGCATAGCCCCACAGGTACTGGTTGGGGCAACTGAGCACCAAAGCCTCCATGGCTTGATTGATCTGCACCACCGCCTCATCCAATTGCACTGACAGCGGGTGATCCAAGCCGCTCGCTTGCAACTCAAAGCCACGACCCCAAGCCAGCCTTTTGCCCCAAATCAACACGATCTGTGCACCTGTCTGTTGTGCCAAACGGGCAGCCAAGGTCATGGTGTACGCCTGTTTGCCAAAAAAGGGCGCCCAGAGGCCCATGCCTTCAGGCGGGACTTGGTCTGGCAGCAAACCCACGGCACGACCAGATCGCAAGGCCTTGATCATCTGGCGCACCCCCGACAAGGTTGTGGGTGCAGTCTCTAAACCCTCGCGTCCCCGAGCCTCTTGCATCACCTGCGCCAAACCGGCCTTTTGCGCGGGCCGAAACAGCACGGTCAAATCACCAAAGCGGGGACTGTAACGTTGCGCCAAAGCTTGCGCGGTGATCTCGAAACAGCCCAAATGGGGCGTCAGGAAAATCACCCCTTTGCCGTTGACGTAAGCCGCATCCACCACCGTATCGCCCTGCCAACGGACAAAAGGCATGGTGCCCAACCATAAGCGAGGCAATTCGGTAGACATGCAACCGGCCTGACCTACTGCACCCAAGGCCTGGTTCAGCGGAATTCGGGCTTGGGCCACATTGTCCAAAAAACGCCGCCTGTAAGTGGGCGACACAAGCCACACCAGCCAACCCAAGACGTGACCTACCCCATGCAATGTCCACAAAGGCCAACGGGAAAGTAAGCGAAACCAAAAATACATGCAAGATTTGATAAACTAGGGGCGTCGCTGAGTTAACAGAGCAACTTGCAGGGCGACACACAACAAGGGATTTCCCGACATTGTGCCTTGTCTGAAAAGACAAATCTGCTAAAGCGTTCGCCGGAGCCCTCAAGCACAAGGCAGCGCAATCAACCGCATGCCACAACTTCAGGAGTATTTCATGGCGAACGACTATCTTTTCACATCCGAATCCGTTTCAGAAGGTCACCCTGACAAAGTCGCTGACCAAATTTCTGACGCGATCCTCGATGCCATCTTCACCCAAGACCCCCGCAGCCGCGTGGCCGCTGAAACCCTGACCAACACGGGTCTGGTCGTGTTGGCCGGTGAAATCACCACCAACGCGCATGTCGACTACATCCAGGTGGCTCGCGACACCATCAAGCGCATCGGCTACGACAACACCGAATACGGCATCGACTACAAAGGCTGCGCCGTGATGGTCTGCTACGACAAGCAGTCCAACGACATCGCACAAGGCGTGGACCAAGCTTCAGACGACCACCTCAACACCGGTGCCGGTGACCAGGGCCTGATGTTCGGCTACGCCTGCAGCGAAACGCCCGACCTGATGCCCGCGCCGATTTACTACGCGCACCGTTTGGTTGAGCGCCAAGCGCAATTGCGCAAAGACGGCCGCCTGCCTTTTTTGCGTCCCGACGCCAAGAGCCAAGTGACCATGCGCTATGTGGACGGCAAGCCGCACAGCATCGACACCGTGGTGTTGTCCACCCAGCACAGCCCTGATCAATCAGAGACCCAGCACAAAATGAAGGCGTCTTTCACTGAAGCCATCATCGAAGAGATCATCAAACCCGTGCTGCCCAAAGAGTGGCTGAAAGACACCAAATACCTGATCAACCCTACTGGCCGTTTTGTGATTGGCGGCCCCCAAGGCGATTGCGGCCTGACCGGCCGCAAGATCATTGTTGACACTTACGGCGGTGCCTGCCCGCATGGTGGCGGCGCTTTCTCGGGCAAGGATCCATCCAAAGTGGACCGCTCGGCCGCTTACGCCGCACGTTATGTGGCCAAGAACATCGTCGCCGCGGGCCTGGCCACGCAGTGCCAGATTCAGGTGGCTTACGCCATCGGCGTGGCGCGTCCGATGAACATCACCGTCAACACCATGGGCACCAATGTGATCCCTGAAGAGCAAATCGCCGCCTTGGTGAATGAGCACTTTGACCTGCGCCCCAAAGGCATCATCCAAATGCTCGACTTGCTGCGCCCGATCTACCAAAAGACCGCCGCCTACGGTCACTTTGGCCGCGACGAGCCCGAGTTCACTTGGGAGCGAACCAACCTGGCGGCAACACTGCGTGCGCAGGCCGGCTTGAAATAAGCCTGCGACTTTAAAGGCTAGAGTAGTCGCCGAGAAATCAGCGGCTATTTTTTTTGTATATACGGAACAGCTTTTGTGTCGCGATACCCAAAGTGAGGGACGAGCCATATTGTTTCAATGGTCTGTGGAGCTATCGTCCAATATGGATTCATAGTCTTGACCGCCGTAGAAGATGCCCAAGATGGTCACCGATTTGTCACCCATCTCAAAAGCGATAACAGTCCTTTTTTTGTAATTGGTCATGCGCAGACCTGGGCGAACGTCATCGCGTTTTGTTCATCTGTGCGGGAATGTCGCCAGACCTTCGCAGCATGAAACGATTGCTTCGGTGTAACCAGTCGCAATAACAGGCGAACCCGAATGGGCTATGAACTGGAAAAGTTCAACGAGTTGTTCAAGGGCTTCGGGGCTGAATATGACGCTATGGCTCATCGCGACTTGGCGAGTTCGGCGGCAAGTCGGGAACGAACTTCAGCAGGAGTAACCGCAAGGGATGGATCAGCCTTCAAGGCGTCGTAAACCGGACCCACTTTGTTATGCAGCCAGCTTTCCACGGCGCGGTCGCGCTCTAGGAGTGCCCGTAGGCCATCCCTTATGACTTCACTTTCACTCGCGTAATCGCCTGTATTCACCTTGGCCTTGACCATGGTCGCCATATCTTTCGGCAAGGTAATGCTCAGTTGTTGGGTGGTTCGCATGCTAGAGTCCGAATTAATGGATGAGATTCAATCCTACTCCATTGCCCGGCAGCAGTCCAGGTTGGTTTCGCATTGGGCGTTGCTCAATGCCTTGGTAATTAGGTCCAGACATCATCATGACGTCAGCGCAGACTCGAAATCAACAACTCTTGCTGGAACCACGGCAAAGCTGAGTGGGAGAAGTAAGCACACTTTTCATCGGCATAGATGAATTGAGTCTCGACTCGAATAAGACCGCAAACTGACAGACGTGTACAACAGCTTCGGCCTTAATCGGTTATTTGACGGGATTTTCCAGCGCGCCGATCCCGTCAATTTCCACACGCACCACGTCGCCCGCAGTCAAGTACTTGGGCGGCGTGAAGCCGATCCCCACACCCACCGGTGTACCCGTGGCGATGACATCGCCCGGGTAGAGTGTGATGCCGGCGCTCAAGGTTTCGATCAAGGTCGGGATGTCAAAAATCAAATCTTCAGTCGAAGCGTTTTGTCGTTCTTCGCCATTCACCCAGCATCGCACCCGTGTGTGCGTGCCGTCCATCTCATCAGCGCTCACCAGCCAAGGGCCCATGGGGCAAAACGTGTCAAAAGATTTGCCCATGTGCCACTGCATATGCCGATTTTGCCAATCGCGGGCGGTCACGTCGTTGACGATGGTGTAGCCCCACACATGCTGCATCGCATCGGCCTTGGTGATGCCTTTACCCCCCTTGCCAATGATCACTGCCAGTTCGGCTTCATAGTCGATGGTGGTCGACACTTTGGGCATTTCAATGGCCTCGCCTGTCGCGATCACGCACTCGGGCACTTTACTGAAAATGATCGGCTCGGCCGGAATTTCACCGCCTGCTTTGGCGCTGCTGTCAAAGCCGCTGCGCGCAAACTCCTTGGCGTGGGCATGGTAGTTTTTGCCTACGCAAAAAATATTGCGCCGGGGGTGCGGCAAGGGCGCACGCAATTGCACTTCGCTCAAAGCCACCGCCGCCCCTTGCGCAGGCAAAGCCTCTCCGCGAGAGAGCAAATCCACCAAAGTCAAGGCGCCTAATTCACGGTCGACCAAGGTCATGTCCAATGGGCGGACAGTTTGTAAATCGTCAGACACCACCCCTGCGTGGGGTTGGCCTTGGTAAAAGAAAGCAGCAATGCGCATGGCAATTCCAAAATGTGAAGATAGAAAATGCACATTGTGCCGTCATAGCGAAAACCTGCCTGGCGATGTACAGAGCAGCAGTGTTAGAGTGTGATAAGGCTGCTTTGGGCGGCATTGACAGGGGCCATGTGGTCCGCATTTTCATGGAGACTCACATGCAAAAAAACCATTGGGGCCAGCTGACTGCCACCGTGTGCGCCGGCCTGAGCCTGGGCTGCGCGCTGCTGGGCTTGGCCCGTCCAGCCCTGGCGCAAACATCTGTTTACCCTTCACACGCCATCACCATGATCGTGCCTTTTCCGCCCGGCGGACTGGCCGATATCGTCGCGCGACCCGTGGCTGAATCCATGGCCCGTGAGTTGGGGCAACCCGTGGTGATTGAGAACCGGGGCGGCGCCGGTGGCGGCATCGGCATGGGCGTGGCCGCCCGGGCCAAACCCGATGGGTACACGGTCTTGATGGCCTTGTCATCGTTCACCGTCATCCCAGAGGCCGACGCTTTGACCGGTCGCAGCCCGATGTTTAGCTTGGCTGATCTGCGACCGATTGCGCGCTACACCGCCGATCCCACCGTGCTTGCGGTGCGCGCTGATGCGCCCTGGAAAACAGCCAAAGAATTCATTGAAGATGCCCGCAAACGCCCCAGCGCCATCAACTACGGCTCTTCCGGAAACTACGGCACGATGCATGTGCCGATGGAAATATTGGCACAAGTTGCTGGCGTGAAACTCACACACGTCCCCTTCACTGGCGCAGGCCCGGCCGTATTGGCCCTGCTGGGCGGCCAAATTGACGCCGTTTCTACCGGCCCCGCCACAGTGCTCCAACACGTCAAAGCAGGCAAAATACGTGTTTTAGCGCATTGGGGCCACGCAGGGTTGGCTGCGCTGCCCGAAGTGAGCAGTTTGAAAGACTTGGGCTTCAATGCCGAGTACGCGCAATGGTCGGGGCTTTTCATCCCCAGTGGTACACCTGAAGCCATTGCGCAGAAACTGCGCTCGGCCGCCAGAGCGGCGGCACAAGACCCCAAAGTGCGTGAAATCATCCAAAACACCGGCAGCCCCGTGGTCTACTTGGACAGCCCAGATTTTGAAAAATATGTACAAGCCGATGCCCGACGCATGATCGATGTCGTGCGCAAAATTGGCAAAGTCGAATAAACCAAGGAACTCTCTTTATGCAGCGTCGTTTCATCCTCCCGCTCACGGCTTTCCTTTTGGTTTTGAACCTGAGCGCACAAGCGCAAACTTACCCCACCCGACCCGTCAAAATCGTGGTGCCCTTTGCCACTGGCGGACCTGCAGATAACTACGCCCGCTTCATCGCGCAGCGCCTGCAAGACAGCCTGGGCCAATCGTTTGTGGTGGACAACAAACCGGGCGCGGGCTCGGTGATTGGCACCGACCTGGCGTCCAAAGCCGCGCCGGACGGCTATACATTGCTACTGATGTCGAACACCCAAACGGTGAACGAGTCGCTGATTCCCAATAAACCCTACGCCTTGATGCGCGACTTTGTAGGCGTTGCGCCCATCAATTACTCGGACCTGGTACTGGTGGCCAACCCGGGCGTAGGCCTGAACACCTTGGCCGATGTGCTCAAGCAAGCCAAGGCAGCGCCCGGCAAACTCAATTACGCATCGTCTGGCCCCGGCACGCCTTATCACATGGCTGGCGAACTGTTCAAAAGCATGGGCAATGTATCGATGGTGCACATTCCCTACAAAGGCAGTTCGGGTGCCCGCACCGACGTGATCGGCGGCCAGGTCGACATGATGTTTGACGCGGTGACCACCATGACCGAACAGGTCAAGGCCGGCAAGGTCAAGGCCATTGCCACCACCGGCAAGCAGCGTTCGGACGTGCTGCCCGATGTGCCCACAGTGAGCGAAGCCGGTGTGCCCGGTTACGAGGCCACCATCTGGCTGGGTGTGATGGCCCCCAAAGGCACACCCAAGGCTGTTGTGGACACACTCAACGCTGCCATTTCCAAAATTGCCAGCCAGGCTGACGTCAAGCAAACCTGGAGCAAACAAGGCGCTGTGCCCTTGGTGATGAACCCGAGCCAATTTGAAAAATACCTGAATGACGACATCGCCAAGTGGACGAATGTCATCAAGAGCGCCGGCATCAAGCTGGACTGATCAACATGACTCCATTGCATTTGATGAGCGGCGGCGCAGCGCAAGGCTTGGTGCGCCAACTCCAAGCAGGTTTTGAAGCCTCGAGTGGACTGACACTGAATGGCGTGTTCGGGGCCGTCGGCGCCATGAAACAACGGCTGGAGGGCGGCGCGCCCTGCGACGTGTTGATTCTCACGCAAAGCCTGATCGACAGTTTGGTGAAGTCAGGCCAAGTGCGGGCTGGGACAGACCGAAAAGTCGGCACCGTCAAAACGGGTGTGGCCGTCAAAGCCGCAACATCTTGGCCGACAGTTGACACGGCCGACAGCTTGCGAGAGGCATTGCGACAAGCGACGGCCATTTACTTTCCAGACCCTCAACTGGCCACTGCGGGCATTCACTTCATCAAGGTGCTGAACGAGTTGGGCATTGCCAGTGAGTTGTCTGAGCGCCTGCGGCCCTATCCCAACGGCGCCACAGCCATGAAAGCCATGGCCGATTGCGACGACCCGAAAGTTATCGGTTGCACCCAAGTGACCGAGATTTTGATCACCGACGGCGTGGATCTGGTGGCCGATTTGCCGCACATTTTTGAACTGGCCACGGTCTACACCGCCGCCGTGTGCACGGCCAGTCAACACCCTGAAGCGGCAGCGCAGTTGATTGACCTGTTGATCAGCCCTGCACACGCCAGTTTGCGCCAGCAAGGCGGGTTTTTACCTGCACTTTGAGCCGCCAAAGGCTTTAAGGCCCGTGGGTCAACCGATCCACTATCGCAAACCCTAGTTCATCAAATCAACAGAGCCTCTAACATCGAGAGCATTCAGCAACACCAAGCACTCCGGGTACATCATGCTCTTCAAACACCTTGTTAAGCTCCTGCCCATCGCCCTGACCGCCCTGGTTTCCCTGGGCGCAGCAGCCCAAGCCAACTGGCCCAATCAACCGATCAAGCTCATCAACCCCTTCCCCACGGGAGGGACGGTGGACCAGATTTCGCGCTTGTTGCAACCGCACTTGCAACAAGCGCTGGGTCAACCCATCATCGTTGAGAGTCGATCGGGCGCATCCGGCTCGATCGGGACGGCCATGGTCGCCAAAGCCGTGCCTGATGGCTACACCTGGGTCATGGTTTTCGACACACACGGCGTCAACCCCAGCCTGTATCCCAATTTGCCTTTTGATACTTTGAAAGACTTGGCGCCTGTCATGCAAATTGGCACCGGCTCCATGGTCGTGACAGCCCATGCGTCCACGCCCTACAAGAGCTTCAACGAATTGGTGCAGGCTGCAAAAAGCAAACCCGGCACGGTGGCTTATGGATCCATTGGAACCGGCAGCATGGCGCATCTGGCCATGACTTCTCTGGGCAACACATTGAAGGTGGACTGGACACACATTCCCTACAAAGGCGGCGGCCCCTTGGCCACCGATGGTGTGGCCGGTCATGTGCCCGTCACGATGGCCACTTATGCTTTGTGGGCGCCGCATTTTGCAAGCGGCAGACTGCGTCCATTGGCCGTCACCTCTCCCAAAAGAATGCCTGAATTGCCCAATGTCCCCACCCTGCAAGAACTCGGCTTTGAAGGCTTTGAAGCCCAGGCTTACTGGGGTATGCTCGGCCCGACTGGCATCCCCGCACCCATTGTCAACCGCATGAACGCCGAGCTGGCCAAAGTCTTGAAAATACCGGCGGTGCAAGAGCGTTTGTCACAAATGGGGGTTGTCATCACGTCGACCAGCCCTGCCGAATTTGACCGCTTTATTCGCAAAGAGGTGGACAAATGGGGCAAGGTGGTCAGAGACAACAACATCAAAGCGGGTGAATGATTTTTTCGGCCAACGCATCACGCGTCGGCTGAAAATCCAATCGTCTTGACCAAAGGTCCCCACAGTTCGGTGTCGGCCTTGAGGCGTGCAGCCAATTCGGCGGAGCTGGACGACTGCGCCACCAGGCCCATCAGGGCCATGCCGTTGACGGTTTCTGGCGCGGCCAATGCCACACGCATGGCTGCGTTCAGACGGTTGATCACATCCACTGGCGTTTTGGCGGGCACATAAAAACCAAACCATTCGTCATAGGCAAAGCCTTTGAATCCCTGCTCTACCAAGGTGGGCGTGTTGGGCGCGAACTGGCTGCGCTTAGCGCCAGACGCAGCCAACAGACGGCATTTACCCGCCGCCACGTGCTGGGTGAACTCGCCAATCGGTCCTGACACCGCAGCAATTTGTCCGCCAATCATGTCCAAAATCGCCGGCTGCGTGCCTCTGAAAGCAACATGCTTGAGATCGACGTTGGCCTCCTTGCCGAGCAATACCCCAATGAAGTGGGGTGTTGAACCTGCAGCGGGAGAGCCGAAGTTGGCCAGCATCGGATTGGCTTTGCACCAAGCTAAAAAATCCGGCATATTTTTGACGGTGGCAGGCACCATCGGGCCGACCGCAAAACCAAAGTCGAACACCGCACCCAGCGAGACTGGGGCCAAATCGGCAACAGGATCGTAAGGCAGCTTTTTATAAATATGCGGGTAGATGCCCAGCATGGACATGGGCGTTTGCAAAATGGTGGCGCCATCGGCCGGTGCATTTCGCACAAACTGCACCGCGATTTGGCCACCCGCACCCGACTTGTTCTCCACAAAGGCGGCTTTGGTATAGGCTGAGGGCGCTATTTTTTCAGCGACACGCCGGCAAATGGCATCTGAGGTGCCGCCCGGAGGGAAACCCGTGACAATTTTCAAACTCTCCAGTTGCGCTTGCGCCCACGCTTGCTGGCCTGTTGCGCTGAGCAAACTGGCCACACTGGCCAATTGCAAAACATCACGACGCGTAATCGACATGGAAACTCCTCTGTGAATGAGAAGTCCATTGTGTCGGTGGCTCAGCGCGCTGTCCAGATCAGGTAATCCCTTGGGTCATGGCCCAAGCCATCTCGTCAAGACCGGCCGTGCCCAGTGACAAAGTCGTTTTGCCCCGACACATCCCGCCCACGCAGCAACCACAGGGGCCGTGTAGCAAAACTCACCGGCACCCCGGTTTGACCGTCCATCGGCTTCAAGCGGCGGTCAAACAGCGAGCTGGCCGGCATGTAGCGCAGCGCTACACCCGTGCGCCGCAGGCCCGAGGTATTGGCCTTGGCACCGTGAATCATGTAGACGTCGTGCATGGACATTTGCCCTGGTTGCAGCTCCAGGTCCGCTGCTTCGTCCTCATTGAAAGTGCCATCCGCCATGCGTTGATTCAAAGTCAGATCATTGCGGTCTTCGTGCAAATGCGGATGCAAGTGCTTGCCAGCGTGCGAGCCCGGTATCACACGCAAGCAGCCGTTGGCGCGGGTGCTCGGCTCCAGGGCCACCCAGACGGTGCAGGTGGCCAAGGGTCGGATCGGCCAGTAGTGCCCATCTTGATGCCAAGGTGTTTCAAAGCCTTCCTGCGCGGGCTTGCAAAACACATGACAGCCCCACAGCACGATGTCGGGGCCGATCAACTGCTCCACCAAATCCACGATAGGCTTGTGCATGGCCAGGTCTAAAAAGGCACGACTGCCGATCACACCCTCTTTGTTGTCACCCTCAATGTGGGCGCTGACCAGTTTTTCAGGCCTCACGCCGGGGTTGTTGCGGATCAAGGTATCGAGCGCCTCTTGCGTGCGGGCCAGCACCTCAGGCTCCAATTGGTAGGCGGGAATGACATAGCCATTTTGCTGGTAGTTGGCGATGTCGATGGGGGTCAAAGACAGGGTCATGCAAACTCCTTGAATTGTCAGTGTGTGCGGATCAGGTCGACGGCTTTCTCGGCAATGGCGATGATGGGGGCATTGGTGTTACCACCGATCAAGGTGGGCATGATGGAGCCGTCCACCACGCGCAGGCCCTCGATACCATGCACCCGCAGTTGTGCGTCCACCACGGCCATGGCATCCGAGCCCATTTTGCAAGTGCCCACCGGATGGTAGACCGTGTCCGCCCGCTGGCGAATGATGTGGCGGATCTCGTCATCGGTCTGCACACCGGCCGTGAAAATGTCTTTTTGCCGCACGCTGGCCAAGGCCGGCGCGTCAAGCAATTGGCGAGTGAGTTTGTAGCCCTTGACCAAGGTCTCGAGGTCTTGCTCTTCTTTCAAAAAGCCCGGGTCGATCAAGGGCGCTTGGCGCATGTCGGCGCTGGCCAGCGTGAGTTGCCCTCTGCTTTGCGGCCGCAACAAACACACGTGGCACGAAAAGCCATGCGCCAATCGGAAATTGCGGGCATGGTCATCGACCAAGCCCATCACAAAATGCAATTGCAAATCCGGTACTGCCAGCGCTGGGTCGGACTTGATGAAGCCTCCCGCTTCAGCGTAATTGCTGGCCAGCATGCCTTCACGCGAGCGCATGTACTTGAGCACCTCGCCCGTCAAGCGCACCGCGCCTTTCAAAGACACGCCCATCAAATCTCGGCTGTCGACTTCGTAGCCAAAAATAAAGTCCGGGTGGTCCTGCAAGTTCTGGTCGACCCCGGGCAAGTCGTGCACCACGGGGATGCCTTGTGCCTGCAGTTGCGCGGCCGGCCCCACGCCCGAGACCATCAACAGCTGTGGCGAATTGAAAGCCCCCGCACACAACAGCACTTCTTTTCGGGCACGCACTTCGTGCTGAACCCCGTTTTGCAGATATTGAATGCCCACTGCACGCCGACCTTCAAAGACAATGCGCTGGACCAGCACACCGGTGTGGACCTGTAAGTTGCGGCGAGCGTCCATGTGCGGATGCAGGTAACCGCGGGCTGCACTCCAGCGCTCGCCGTTGTGGTGGGTGACCTGATATACACCTAAGCCTTCCTGGTGCTCGCCATTGAAGTCCTCGTTGATCTTGAAACCCGCTTGGCGGGCCGCGTCCAGGTAAATCTGCTGGAAGGGGTTGTTCGACTGCAGGCGCGAGACATGCAGCGGCCCTTCATTGCCGTGGTAAGGCCCTTGCAATTGCGAGTTGTTTTCGCTTTTGATGAAGTAGGGCAACAAGTCGGCATATGACCAACCTGTGTTCCCCAAGTCCGCCCAATGGTCATAGTCAGACCGGTGACCGCGGATGTAAACCATCGCATTGATGGCCGACGACCCGCCCAGGCACTTGCCACGCGGCTGGTAACCCCGCCGTCCGTTCAAGCCGGGTTGGGGCACGGTTTCATAGGCATAGTTGTTGATCGTGGTGGGCAGCATGGCCACCGCTGCCGCAGGTGTTTGGACCACCCAGCTGTCGCCTTTACCACCTGCCTCGAACAAGGCAACGCTGGTGAACGGGTCTTCGCTCAAGCGACCAGCCAAAACACTGCCGGCCGAGCCGCCGCCAATGACCAGGTAATCCATTTCAGTGTGCATGCTGTGTTCCTGTAGGAGGATGGTCGTTCAAGGGACCCGCTGCCCATAACGCTGCATCAAGGCGTCACGGTGCTGGGGGTCAATGTTGATCTTGCGCATATCGCCCTGCACGTGGGGCAGAGCCAGCAATCGTGGGTTCATGACCCTGAACCACAATGCCGGGATGCAGGCCAGCGGGAACATGCCAAAGTAGCCATTGGGCAATTGCGGTAATTTCTCGAATTGACGCAAAGACTGATAGCGCCGCGATGGATTGGCGTGATGGTCAGAGTGGCGCTGTAAATGGAACAAAGCCAAATTCGACACCACATGGTTGGCATTCCAAGAGTGGTGCGGCTTGGGCGTTTCGTATTTGCCATTGGGCAACTTATCCCGCAGCAAGCCGTAATGCTCCACATAGTTGGCCATGGTCAACTGCCACCAAGCCACCATGTTGTGCACGGCCAGAAATGGCAACATCACCCAACCAAAGGTCCATACCAATCCGAGTTGCAACACAGCGGCTAAGGCATAAGACTGCAGCATGGTGTTGTGCACGCTCCATGTGCCCTGCCCGGCTTGGGCCAATCGATCGGTTTCGATCTGCCAAGCCCTTCGAATGCCGCCGGGCAACTCGCGCCATGCAAAGCGGTAGATGCTCTCGCCCATGCGAGAGCTGGCATGGTCCTCAGGCGTGGCCACCCAACGGTGGTGGCCCTTGCCGTGCTCAACCGTGAAATGTCCATACACCGGCACCGCGAGTACCAACCTGGCCAACCATTGTTCGGTGCGGTTGTACTTGTGGCCCAGTTCATGTCCAGTGTTCAAACCCAAACCAGAGCCCGTACCGGCGACATAGGCCAAGACCAGAACCGCCCACCAAGGCAGATTATGCGTGCCCACCCACCCAGCGCAGCCCAGCAAGGCCACAAAGTGCATCGGCACCACCGCCCAAGTGAGCCAGCGGTAATAGGGGTCTTGCTCCAGGTTGGGCACCACCTCTTCGGGCGGATTGTCCTCGTCTTCGCCAAACACCCTGTCCAAGACAGGCATCAAGCCATAGCTGATCAACAGCGGCAAGGCCAGCGCCAGAGGGTGCCCGGTCCACGCATGGGCCGCCAGGCCCAACAAAGGTATCAAAGGAAAAACCAAAGACAGCATCCACCACAGCCTCTTGCGATCTGTGTAGACCACAGGCTCTCCTGTGGTCCATGTGGCACCGGGCAGATTGTCCATCCTGACTCCTTTAGAGAGTCATTTTCAGGGGGATTAGTTCTTTTGGATGTGCAGGCTTTCCCCAATACGCCGCAACATCAGTTGGGTTTGCGCTCGGGTTCTTTGGCCTGTGCAAACAAAGCCAGCAATTGCGGCACCGAGGTGACCCCGTATTTGATCAATATATTGCTCTTGTACTGTTTGGCTGTGGCGTAGGCAATGCCCAGTTGCTCGCCAATTTCTGTATTGCCCATGGCTTGTTTGACACGTACCAAGACTTCTTTTTCCCGGGGGCTCAATTTACGAAAACAGGCATCTAACCATTGTCGTTTTTCAATCCGATATTTGTTTTCATGATCGAAAACCAAGGCTTCTTCAACCACTTGCAACAAAGTATCGCGACCGACGGGTTTGACCAAAAATTTAAAGGCTCCATTTTGAATCGCCTCGATAGCCTGTGGCACAGAACTTTCCCCCGAGATGAACACAATGGGGCTTTGAATGCCCTTCTCCTTCAATTTGGCCTGAATGGCCACGCCCGGCATTTCAGGCAAACGCATATCCAACAAAATAACGACCGGCGTTATTTTTTCTATGACATGCGAAATCGCCAAGAAATCTGCAGGGTGACTGTAGTCAAAAACTTTGTACCCCCGCGAATTAAGGATCCTGCGCATGCCATCGCGCACAGAGTCTTCATCTTCAACAATCAAAACGGTGCGAGCGCTTTGGGTGGCGGCCAGTCTGATGTCATCAAAACTTAAATCATTCATATTGCTTCTGTCCAAGGTAAATTCAAATACAAAGTCACCCCATCGGGCAATGATTTCAATTCAACGGCACCACCCATGTGCTCCCATATGGAGCGGCATAACCACATACTCGAAGGCATGATGGCGTCTTGCTCCATCGAAATGGCGCGTTTAAATGCATCTTTCAAGGCGGACGAATCCATGGGTGGAAGATTGCCGCTGATCAACACCTGCACAAATCCAGGGATCCGTTTCAATTCCAGCTTCAATGTGGGCGCCTGTTGATCGGTTTCATACCTGTTGGTGAAAAAGCGAAGCGCATGGATCAAGGCAGTTTCCAGTTGCAAGGGATCACCTACCCATTGAACATCTGGCTTCAATGTCATGGACAGGATGATGTTTTTTCTTTGCAACTCGGAACCAATAGACCGGGTCACCAATTGGCACATGACTGCCAGATCAATCTGCTTTTTTTCTTCGCGGAATTGCTCAAACATTTTTCTGTAATCCGCCACCACATCCGCTGCAGCCAGGCTGCAATCGACCAGACCCTCCGCAACTTCTGCCCGATCTTCGTCACTCATGACGTCCCAGTCGCTGGCCATGTGATCCGCATACAAATGAATCGCAAACAAGGGCTGATTCAACTCATGCGCCAAAGAGCTCATCACCAATGGAAAGTTGTAATGTCTGGCCGCCAATGACAGCAAGCGCAAGGTCTCATTTTTTTCTTTCAACGTCAAACTCAGCTGCTCATTGAGTTCTTGGACTTTTTGTTTTTCAATCCGTGTGGTTGACCCTTGAATGACAGATTGCTCCAGCGCCAGCGCATTGATATTGAATTGCAAAGCCACCATCAAGGCTATCCAAAAAAATCGGCATACAAAGCTCATATAAGGCTCCACCACATCAGGCCCTAAAGTCACTACATCCACGTCCTTCATCATCACATTGACGTACACCCATGCAAGGATCAAGACGTTCATCATCAGAACAAGTATCTTTGTCGTGGCCAATTGACTCCATCCTTGGTGGAGCGACAAATAACGTAACGAACTGGAGATCCAGCCGATCAGCGAAACATAAAAAACGATCTGGAAAATGATTCTGTAAATGTTGTTGTTCAACTGGAAAGCCAACACCATCAAGATCACAAATCCGAAAAAAATACCCCCGATTTTGTAAATGACATTCTTTGTCAAAGGCTGACACCAAGAATGCAATAACAGCGCAAAAACGATAAAGGTCGCGAAATTGCACAAGGTCACCACGACCAGCGACGATCTGCCCCCAAAGGCAATTGAAGCCAAAAAAACACAACCCGTCGCTGAAAAAATACCTCCCAAACTGGCCAACAGTGAGGATTGCCAAAAATTCTTTTCGGTTTTTAACGTGCTGTAAACTGACCAAGAAATGATGACAAAAACGAAAGCCAAAGCCATGAAAAATGGCTGCGCAATTTGAGACAGCTGCGTACTCAGTTCAAACATGGCAAGGTCAATTTAAAATGGGCGCCACCCACACTGGGCAGGAGCGTCAGCTGACCAGCAAACTCATGGACAATTCGACGGCTCAGCCACAAACCAATCCCCATGCCCTGTGCTTTGGTGGTGAAGTTCATGTCGAATATTTTCTCTTGAAATTCAGCAGAAACCCCAGGACCAGAATCCATGACTTCCAGCACCACCTGCTGATCAAGGCGTGCAAGGCAGACGGTCAAGTTCTTGACCGCGCTCTTGTCCATGGCCTCCACAGCGTTTTTGAATAGGTTGTCTATCACCATTCCCAACTGAATGTCTTCAGCACGCACTTGGAGTACAGGGTGAATGTTCAGCTCTAAATTCACCCCTCTTTGGCTCATGACTTTGCCCATGCGCCGAGCAGCATCTTGAACAAAATGGGACAAATCCACTACAGGCAATAAATCCAGCGGTACAGATTCGGCAAAAGCATTGCGCAAGGCTTGAATGATGGCTGCAGCGCGCCGATTGTCTTGCAAAATATCGTTCAAGACCTCGATCTCTTGCTCTGAATTTAACAATTGCTCATTCATCAAGTATTCAGTGTTCAACTGAATAGACATGATGGGCTGCTTGAGCTCATGGGCCAAACTGGCCAACTCCGGCGCCGCGGCCCTGGCTTGCCTTGAAGCCATCAAGCTCGACAATTGCGAATCTTTTTGCTTGAGTTTGGCTTCCAAGTCCAAGTACATCACCTGCAAGACTTGCTTGGACAGGGTCAATTTTTCATTGACTTGAGTCAAAGCAGTTAAAAGTACACCCGCCACCCCCATTTGTGCCAAGAAGCCCAGAAAGAACGTGACCCAGAACCATTCAAGGTACATGTCCCCCCAAATGGAGTGGACACCTTGTCGCTGCGCTTCATACATTTGCATGCCCAAGATCACTCGTGCCAACAACTCTCCCAACCAATGGGCACTGACCAGCACCAACAAGGTCACACTGGCCTTGGACTGCTGCGAGCGCTGTAAGGCCCGTGACTCCCATGCCACCCAGCCAATCAACACCAATACTTGTGTAGACATGATCAGGTAATTCGCCAGGTTCGACACCCATATATTGACAGCCAGATGTGCCAGCGTGACCACGACCACGGCCACCGAGCCCCAATACTCCTGTCTGCGCGTCAAGTGTTGGTGCAAGGACCGAATGAACAAGATCAAAAAAGCGTAATTTGCCTCGCCCATGGACTTGGAGAGCAAACCAAACACCGGCAGTTGCGGCAAAGCTTTGTACAACACATACGTCAAAGCCGTGGCCAAGGCAGAAGCCAAAATGAACACTGCAGAACGTTGCAAAGTCAAGGCTTGAAAAAATCCCAATGTACAAGCCGAAATAGCCAAGAAACTCAGCACAAAGACCAGCAAGATAAATTCGTTACTCATGCCCAAGCCCTTGCAACTGAAAACAGGCTGAGTACATTCCAGAGATGTTTCATACGCATCAAATTTTTTTATTTATTTTCAAAACCAACAATGTCACAATAAATTGCTTGATTCAATGGAATGACTCAGGATTTTGATTTTTTTGGGAGCTGATGAATAGCCAATCAATGGCCTACGCCATATGGTGGATAAGGCTCACACCCATATGCTCGTCAGTGCAGTCTCAAAATCCTTGACATACTGCTCCAACTGCCATGCAGGTTGCGCTAACAGGCGATCACGCAGTTCCAACTTGAGACTCAGCAGAGCGGCACGGTCAAACGCCATCCGTTGGGCTATGGCCACATACTCGTCATCACTTTGCGCTACCCACTCGGGTAAACCGGCTGCAGTCATGAAGCTCGCGCCCATGCGGCTGACAAAGTTGTGCCCCGCCTTGACCACCACAGGCACCCCCATCCACAATGCCTGCAGCGTGGTGGTGCCGCCGTTGTAGGGCACTGGGTCGAGTGCAATGTCCACGTCTTCGTACTCGGCCATCATGTCGGTCAAGCCTGTGGGGCCGCGGAATTCCACCCGTGTCAGGTCCACACCCAGCGCAGTCAACCGAGTGCTGAACGCCGTCTGCGCCGATGCGTCTTTGAAGCTGGGCGCCTTGAGCAGCAGACGCGAACCCGACACCGCCTCCAACACCTTGGCCCACAGTTGCAATGTATGGGCGGTC